>JAEYPA010000079.1 GCA_023411225.1 Bacillota bacterium | reverse complement strand
AGACCCCTTGAAGACGACAAGGTAGATAGGACAAAGGTGGAAGTATGGCAACATATGTAGCTGATTGTTACTAATAGGTCGAGGGCTTAATCAAAAAGAAGATGGATGAAGCGTCTTGCTTAGCAAGCCGTATACAATGTGTAGTTTTTAAGGTATGAAACGAAAGGAATCATCAGTAATGGTGGTTCTTTTTTTGTGTACTTTCAATGAGGCAGGTATGATGACTTGTGTGACAGGGAAGTAAAATACGAAGTATTTAATGAATATTCATCACATAATGCCATGTTATAAGGGGAATAAAGATACAAAGTTTTTTGATTTGGTAGATGGAGATTTTGTCGCTTACATCAAAAAGGCTTCCTAAGAACGAGAAATCTCTACAATACTATGTTAAAAATATGCATATATTAACAATATATATAGAAAAAATGGTAAAAAGTGATAAGGAAATTTGATATTTATACGATAATAATAATAGCTTCATTTGATCAAATAAAGTTAAAATGGTAGATTATACGAAAGATAGTACGAATAGACAGAAATATGAAAGTGTTTTTGTGTTTAAATTGGTAAAAGAAGGTGAAGTTAGTTAAAAATCTCTATATAAGCTAGCAAGAAAGGAAGCATTAATTATAATTATGCAAAAAAGTATAATTAGTCGAAAAATATCTATAGCGCATTTAATAAGGAATAGGTGCCAGTATATAAGGCAATAGTTGATTATATATTTGTTGATATAGGTTATAAGGACTTAAATACTGTAAGTTTTATGATTACAATTCTGCTCCTTAAATTCTATTCATATTACACAAGGAGGTAAAATGTGAAAAATTTAAAAAGAGTGTTAGCGGGATGTGTGACTGCATCCTTAGTAATATCTATGCCATTAGCTGCGTATGCATTAGAAACCACAGGTGATGCTCCAATCTATTCATTCGATATTAATGACGTAGTTGTTCCAACTCTATTTACTGCTGCAATTAACCCAGATGGTTTGGCAGTTAAAGTGGGTTCAGGAACATCAACAGATCAAGTGATTTCTAAGAATTATGGTATTGTAAACAAGAGCTCAAAAGCTAAGACTGTTAAAATAGCTTTTACAGCAACCGATATGAATACTAATCAAGTTCAATTTATGACAAGTGAAGATGACGTGACAGGTGCTCCCAGTGGTACTTATGCTGTGTACCTTGCTGCTGTACCAGCAGACAGCTCTGGAGTTACTACACTAGCGGATAATTCTACACTTATTGATAAGAGTACAGCTGCTGATAAATTAAATGATGTAGCTATGACTGCTTCAACTCAAGAAGTTGCGTTAGGAACTACGACAACCGAAATGGGATTATACTTACCTGCTGCAACTTATGCTCCAATCAGTGGTTCAGAAGTAGAGCTTGGAACAACAACAGTAAACAATGTCAAATCTCATTATGAGTTAACACAAGTTGGCGGAGTATCAGCTTATACTTTCAAAGGAAAAGTTAATTCTAAGGCTGATTGGAATGTATTGCAACAAGGTGTTAATATTACTGCAGTATATACCTTTGAAACTCCAGATACTGCTCCAACAGTAATTAGTGGAACTAATGCTATGGTCCAGTTGGTAAAACCAGTTAAAAATGTTGCACCTGTATTTACTTCAAAGCCCCATGGTTGGCTTGCCTATACAAAAGGGGAAGGAGACCTAGCAATAGACAAAATTACTAAAATAGAAATGATTAATAAATATGGTACTTGGGATGCTTATACTCAACCAAAAACTGTAGATGACGGTAATGTAATTGTAATTGACGAGGATTTCCTTGCATACTTTGAAGATGCAAATGTAACAGCAACGGTTATATATACAAATCCTAAGGGTGAGACAAAGACAGCAACAATTACTGTAGCAACAACTGATCCTACTGCTTCACCGGTTGAATTGAAGAATATTCAGATTACTTCAGAGTCATTAACCGCGGATGGTTTATGGCGTACTGCAATCAATGGCTTTGATGCTAATCCTGCAGGATTAAATCAGGTTCCACAGTTAAGTTGGGATGCCGTGGAAGGGGCTTCCTGTTATGCTATCTATATGTACGATACATCTGCTGATAATTGGATGCATTGGAAGGCAGTTAATATTACCAAAACTTCTATTGCTCTGGGAGAGGAGTTTGCAATGAGTGAATATTATGGGCCTTATCCACCTAGTGGTACCCATGTATACGAAGTTACAGTGTATGCCTTAAAAGAAACAGTTACGAAATGTCCTGGTGTTATGGATAGTCCTACTATTGATATTAGTATGAACGAAAAAGAGCTTGATACGGTAAATGGAAATATAGGCAATATCATAGGAAAAGGGAAAATATCTGGTAAAGTTGTCTGTGGAAAGACCGTACAATAAATTACAACTATAGTGTTAAAAAGGAGGCTGTAAAAAAACAACCCTGAAGAAATGCCATAGTAACATCAAATGATGTCGCTATGGCATTTCTAGCTTTTTCTCCTCTTTGAAAGAGCCTTTTATAAGAACCTTTTATAAGAACTAGCCCACTTAGTAACTCCAAAGGTTCCTTCCGACTGAATACTCCTGTTCATACACAGTAGCGCTCCATAGATAGATTCAAGATTAGAAATGACCTCTTGGTGAAACGATGTCAGTTCACGATTTATATGTATTGTTCGGTTTCCGGAAGTTCTCTTGCAACATTCAGATTTATACTGACGGCCTTCGCAGTTCTCACTTTCGTAGATTTCTTCTGTTTGGACTATTTTTACAGCTCCTTCTTTGTGTTACCTTCCTATGGTTTGAATAAATTCTATCAACTGGTCCTGCCTACAGATATAACCGTATCTATCACTATCAGATTCTCCAGTTTCACGGATATGATATATTTGTATAAAGATGTAACCAAAAACTTGGATCGATATGCGGTCTCCATTTTTTAGAGTAATATCCATCGCATTGTCAGGAGTACAGGGACTTTCTTTGTAAGTGTCAATATTTTCATTAACGTGTATTTTGTCATATAATTTTTTAATCTCTTCAAGAGTCTCTTTATCTCGAATTTCTTTGGCCTCTGAGAGATTCATTCCACTCATAATTACCTTTACAACATCTGATACATAAAATTTTACAGGAAGAACAAAGGAAGTATAGTACCAGATAATACAATTAAAATAATAGCCATTGTAGATGCTATAGGTATAACACGGTTTAGCCTTGATTTTTGCTTCAAAAAAGTATCCCCTTACTATTGTTTATATTTATATTATATGAGTTTAAAATGTAAAAATATAGAGATAGAATTCCTAGCAGCCGTTGATGCATTAGACCCAAAGAAAATGCTTGAATCTATTGCTGGAGATATGAATGGAACCATCATGCCAGGATGGGAACCAGAGCGTATGACTAAAGTAAAAGAATTATTTGATATGTACAAGGATATCGATGATGACAAGTTATTCGAGAATCTGAAATATTTCTTAGAACGCATTATATCAGTATGTGATAAATACGACATTAATATGGCAATTCATCCTTATGATCCTGCTTGGAGTGTATTTGGACTGCCTCGTATTATCATCAATAAAAAGAACATTCTTCGTGTGATGGAGATGGTGGATAATCCACATAATGGTGTAACCTTCAATCCAGGTACTTATGGAACTAATTTAGAGAATGATCTTCCTGACATGATACGCTCTCTGAAGGGAAGAGTCCATTTTGCCCATGTGCGTAACCTTAAATTTCATTCACCAACGAACTTTGAAGAGGCTGCCCATCTCTCTTCTGATGGAACCTTCGATATGTACGAAATAATGAAAGCCTTATATGAAATAGGCTTTGAGGGACCAATTCGCCCAGACCACGGACGTATGATCTGGGATGAAGTAGCGATGCCAGGATATGGTCTCTATGATTGAGCGTTAGGAGCAACATATTTGAATGGGCTATGGGAAGCGATTGAGAAATCAGAGAGTCAGATTAGAAAGTAGGCGATTACATGAAATTAGATGCCAATGTAATGAAGAATAAGAATATGTGGGAAGAAAAAGGTTACAAGCTTCCACAATATGATAGAGAGAAGATGATTGCTGCTACCAAAGAGAATCCTATGTGGATTCATTTTGGAGCAGGTAATATCTTTCGAGCGTTTCAGGCGAATGTAGCACATAATCTACTAAATGAAGGTGTTATTAATCGCGGAATCATCGTGGCAGAAGGTTTTGATTATGAGATTGTAGAAAAAATGTATCGCCAGAATGCAGATTATTCCATTCTGGTAACACTAAAAGTGGATGGTTCCATTGAAAAAACCGTAGTGGGAAGTATCGCTGAATCCTATGTGCTGAATTCTGAGAATAATGAAGAGTTTTCCATACTAAAAGAAATCATTATAAAGGATTCTTTACTAATGGCAACCTTTACGATTTCGGAGAAGGGCTACAGTCTGGTAAATGGAAAGAGCCCAGACCACCAGCTAAGGTCCCAAAGTGTGTGTTAAGTGGAAAAGGATGTGAGATTTCGAAGACAACTAGGATGTTGGCTTAGAAGCAGCCATACATTCAAAGAGTGCGTAATAGCTC
>JAEYPA010000068.1 GCA_023411225.1 Bacillota bacterium | reverse complement strand
TGTTTGTTACCAAACAGGCGGTGGTCTCTTACACCACCATTCCACCCTTACCAATTGCTTGGCGGTATATTTCTGTTGCACTAGCCTTGGAGTCGCCTCCACCAGACGTTATCTGGCACTCTGCCCTTTGAAGCTCGGACTTTCCTCACCTAAGACCTTTCGGTACTAATAGGCGCGATCATCTGTGTTACTCAGAGCATTATTTTATCAGACAGAACAAAAAAAAGCAATCCTTATCTTGAAAAAGCAGGTACGCCTTGGGAATCTTATCTTACTTCAAGATAAAACGTCTAATAAATATGCACTTTATTATAAATCGTGAGAATAATTACTAATTAGAAGTCTAATTGTTTAATTATTTGCATAAACTTAATTTTTTATACTATTTAGTATTTTAATATATATCTAAGCATATATTAAATTGTAGGCGGAAATCTTTTTCCATCAATATTGCCCTATGGCAATAGACATACACTTTGCATAGAGTACTGCTATGGAGATATTATTAAGACGAAGGAGGAGAAAGATGAGATTATTCAGTGCAGATTTAACACTTTACGAGATGGAACAACAGCTGGAGCACTATTTTTTTGAAGAAGAGCATAACATACGAATCATAGGAGATTTAGTGATGTCCTATGAAGATTATAAATATCTAAGTTTTAAAATGAAGGGTATTATGCATTACATAAGCAGGGTTGAGATAATGGAACAGTATAGATTCTGTATCTTGACAGCATTGGTATATACTATCAGGTATGAAAATAATGTGACTGTAACCCTAAAAAACTATGAACAATTCATGAACCAATTTCAACAACATCAATTTCGGTTCTGCATGCGCATGCTTGCAGACACTTTTCATGAAATGGGCCTGTCCACATATGGGATAAAATTCAATTCATGTAACGAATTATTGGAGTTACTAATCATTCATGCCAACATTTCAAAGAACAATCTGGATAAGATGTTTGAAATACTGGATCAGTATTTTACACAGAAGCAGTGCTATTTGTTAGAAGAAGAGTTATATAGTCAATTAGATCGGGTATGTCTAAGTATATATCCATTTTTACGTTTGGAGGGTAAGAATTTACGCTTAAGCCGACTTTTAAAGGAACTATATGAAGCATGTTATATGAAACATCTGTCATTAGAACAGCTATTTGATGAATATGATACATTATCTAAGCAATTAATAGAGAATTGCTATCGCTGGTATAATACTTATAGTGAAGCCTCTCATAATCTAATAAAGATACGCTAAGTCGATATAAGAGTTCCTGTAGAGATTCCTCCTTACAGGGACTCTTTTAATGAGCACTACTTTGTGGTATATTACATTATAGATAACTATGTAAGAGTAGGAGGAAGGTATTTTATTAAGAAATGCCAAATCATTATGACACGATTAGAGCAACAAATTAATTTTATCATGGAAATAGACAAGATTAAAAAAATAACAAGGCAAACTTATTTGGCAGATGGATCCAGACCGGAAAATGACGCGGAGCACAGTTGGCATCTGGCAACCATGTGTTTTCTATTAAAGGAGTATGCCAATGAGGAGTTTGATGTACTTCATACCATAGAGATGGTGTTGATTCATGATATGATTGAGATAGATGCCGGAGATACCTATGCCTATGATAAAGAGGCAAATAAGTCAAAGAGGGAACGGGAGTTAAAGGCAGCAGATCGAATCTTCAACCTCCTTCCACCGGATCAGGCAGAGTATGTAAGAGGACTATGGGATGAATTTGAAGAAGGAGACACACCAGAAGCCAGATTTGCCAATACTTTAGATAAGATTCAGCCACTTCTTTTAAATGATGCAAGTGGTGGAAATGCATGGAAGAGCCACGGTGTCCATCTCGCCCAGATTCTTAAGAGAAATGAAAACACACCTAAGGGTTCAGAGACACTCTGGGAGTATTGTAAACCGATATTAAAAGAGAATATAGAAAAGGGCAATATTATTGAAGATTAATCTGAAAGGGAAATGATGTATGAATAAGTGTGTTTTAGTAGAGTGGAATCAGATTTTGCAGGAACGGTATGAACTTAGTAATGATAGAATAAGTCAGATAAAGGGTGAAAAACTGGTACCTGAAAAGTATCAGGATTATTTTACGAAGGTAAGTGCGTTTTTAATGACTATGGAGAAAATTACATTGGAATCCATAAATGGAACCTTTCGAGATAAGACAAGGGAGCAACTGGCAGCTCAAAACAAAGCCATGTATGAGGATATCTTACCTGAGAATTATGCCCATTCCTATTCTAATCCTGCCTATGCAGTAGAATGTCTGGGAAATGAAGAGGGTAGAATGCTTAGCTTCCTATTTACTGAGATTCGTGGATTGATTGCCTATGCCGTGGAAGGTAGACGCTATGATATTCTGATTTTGGAGGAACTTTTCCTGGAAATCTATCATTACTATACGGAATACGATGCAGAAACAGCGAAAAAAGCACTTTCAGCCATTCGCTATTATATGGGGGATTACAACGATTATCTAATGGAGTCTAGAATAAGAGAGATGTTTGATCCAGAAATGTCGTTTGCTGCAGATATTGTGATGACGGCAGATTTGACAAAAACGGATTATCTCTATTATTTTGGGGAGTATATTTCCGAAAATGAGATTAAGATTGCAGAATTTTTAGCCAAACAACCGGAAGAATTAATTGAAGATATGGCTAGAACTTACACAGAAGGCTATAGAAAAGGGTTTATAATCAATAACATAGACATGTCCAAAAAGAGTATCGTAAACATTCGTTATAACATCGGTTTTGAGCGAATGATTAAGGCAGCTATCCACCAGTTTCATGAGATGGGGTTACAGCCTGTTATTTACCGGGCAGCTGTAAGAAGCATGAATAAGAGACAGCATTTAAAAATTGGATACTGCTCCACTAGTGCTAACAGGCAATATGACTACGACCATCGGTTTGACGAGGGACTATATCTAAATCGTGCACTTATGAGTAAGAAGTTAGAAAGCAGTAAGTTGGCATTTGAGAAGTTGAAAGGCTGTATGAAACAGTTTGCAGGTCCTGCCGTAGTCGAGATCTTTGGAGAAAGCCCTTTTTTTCCAGAAAATAAGGAAGAATGTATCATGCTTACCAAGAAGCAACAGGAGCTAAATGTAGAATTCCAACAGGAAAATGCTGTGGTGCAGAATCAGTATATGCCTAGCAGTGAGTATAGCTTTACTATCATTTCCTATCCTGTTCCATCCATTGGAGATCGGTTTGAAGAGATCTTTGCTGAAACGATAAAGGTAAATAATCTAGATCAAGAGAAATATAAAAGGATTCAGCAGGCAATGATTGATGCCTTAGATCGGGGAGAATATGTGCATATTTTAGGAAGAGGGCTCAATACAACGGATTTAAAGATTCAACTCCCAACGCTTACAGATCCTAAGAAGCAGACAAATTTTGAGAATTGTCTGGCAGACGTTAATATTCCTTTGGGAGAAGTATTTACTTCACCAAAATTGACAGGTACAGAGGGTCATTTTCATGTGACAGAAGTATATATGAATGAGCTTAAATATCTAGATCTTTCCTTGGATTTTAAGGATGGGAAGATTGTGGATTATACCTGTAAGAATTTTTTAGAAGAAGAAAAGAACCAGGCTTTTGTCAAGGAAAACCTTATGTATAACCATGACACCTTGCCAATTGGTGAGTTTGCGATTGGGACAAACACAACCGCATACAGAATGGGAAAGCAGTTTGGCATAACAGACTTACTTCCCATCCTAATTGCGGAAAAGACTGGACCTCATTTTGCAGTAGGAGATACCTGTTATAAATTCAGTGAGGATACACCAGTGTTTAATCCGGATGGAAAAGAAATCACTGCTAGAGATAATGAGTGCTCAATAATAAGGAAAACAGATATGTCAAAGGCGTATTTTAACTGCCATACTGATATCACTATCCCTTATGATGAGCTAAAGGAGATTGCTGTGGTAACCCCAGACAAACGACGTATTCCTATAATTATAGAAGGTAGGTTTGTCCTTCCTGGAACCGAGGAATTAAATATTCCACTGCAGGAGTAAACCTATAATCTATAATAATAAGTTATAAAATAAGTTAGGAATTGGTATAAGTAAACCAAGGAACCTACAACTATTTTCTTGACATTTATTATTTTAAATAATAAATTTATATATGTAGATTAAGGAAACTAATAAATTAACTATGAGTATAAGGAGAACGATCATGGCTAAAGTAGGAATTTTAATGGGTAGTGATTCAGATTTAGAAATTATAAGTAAGGCTTGTAAGGTGTTAGAGGAATTGCAGGTTGAATATGAGATGACCATTATCTCAGCCCATAGAATGCCGGATATTTTTATGGATTATGCAAAGACCGCAGAAGAGAGAGGCATTCAGGTGCTAATAGCAGGAGCTGGAGGAGCAGCGCACCTTCCAGGTATGTGTGCAGCAATTTTTCCACTTCCAGTAATCGGTGTTCCTATTTATACAAAGTCACTTGGTGGTGTAGACTCCCTTTATTCTATCGTACAAATGCCATCTGGAATTCCAGTTGCAACAGTTGCTATCAATGGAGCACAGAATGCAGGTATTCTGGCTGCCAAGATTTTGGCAACTAGTGACAAGGATTTATTAGAAAGATTAAAGAAATATTCTATAAATATGAAGGAAGCTGTAGTAAAGAAGGCAGATAAGTTAGAGAAAATTGGATATGAAGAATATATCAAACAAATGAAATAACTAGGGGATTAGGAAACTGGAGACACTTAAAAACTTGACAATGGGAGGAAAAAACATGGATTACAAAAAAGCAGGCGTTGATATTGAGGCAGGCTATAAAGCAGTGGAGTTAATGAAAAAGCATGTTCAAGGTACGATGAGAAGTGAGGTCTTAGGAGGACTGGGTGGCTTTTCAGGAGCATTTTCCTTGGCTTCCTTTAAGAATATGGAGAAACCAACCTTGGTTTCAGGAACAGATGGAGTTGGAACCAAGCTGAAGTTGGCGTTTATTATGGATAAGCATGATACCATCGGTATTGACTGTGTCGCAATGTGTGTTAATGATATAGTATGTGCAGGTGGCGAGCCTTTATTTTTCCTGGACTACATAGCATGTGGGAAAAATGAACCTGAGAAGATTGCAACTATCGTTAGTGGTGTAGCAG
>JAEYPA010000183.1 GCA_023411225.1 Bacillota bacterium | reverse complement strand
CTTTTGCAAGTGAAAGGATAGTTGTTCCGGTATCTAGCAATAGAGTATCACCTGACTCAATAAATTCAAGTGCCTTTTGTGCAATAGCCTCCTTTTTCAAATCATTTACACGTTCTCTAAGTGCAGGTTCTCTGGAAATTAGTGTATTAAGTACAGCGCCACCATGTGTCCTTGAAATCTCTCCTTGTGATTCTAGAGCTGTAAGATCTAGTCTGATTGTGGTACCACTAACATGGAATTGCTTTGCTAGAAGATTTACATTAATACTGCCATTAATACGAATTAGGTCCAATATTTTTTTTCGTCTTTCTTCTGTATAGAGTCTTTCTTCGTTCATTACAATCTCCATTTCTACATATATCAAATATGCAATTGTTTTCATTTATTATAATATAACAAAAAAAATATAACAATATAAAATAATATTAAAGTTTTTAATTGATAAATGAAAGCAAATGAAATATAATGTAATTAAATAAAAGCTTATTACTAACAAAAACAAATATTAGGAGGTAAAGAAAATGGGTATTACGGTAAAAGAAGTAGCAGCAATGGTAGATCACACAATCTTAAAAGCATTTGCAACTGAGACAGATTTTCAGAAACTTTGTGATGAGGCGAAAGAATATGGTTTTAAGTCAGTTGCAATCAATACATATCCGGTAGCAATGTGCAGGCGAATGTTAATGGGTTCTGAAGTACTGACAGGAGCAGCTATCAGTTTTCCATTAGGGCAAACGACTATTGCAACAAAGGTGATAGAAGCAGAAAATGCAATAGATGACGGTTGTCAGGAATTTGACTATGTTTTAAATGTTGGAAAAGTGAAAGAACACGATTATGCTTACATTAAAGATGAAATGAAGCAAATGGTGACAGTTGCAAGAAAAGCAGGTATTTGTTGTAAAGTTATATTTGAAACATGCTATTTAACAGAAGAGGAAATTATTCAAGTTGCAAAAATTGCAAGTGAAGTGAAACCTGATTTTGTTAAAACAAGTACGGGATTTGGAACTGCTGGAGCAACACCTGAACATGTAAAGTTAATGAAGCAGTATGCAGGAAAAGATGTCCAGGTGAAAGCCGCGGGCGGTATTAGAAGCTGGCAAACAGCAAGTGAAATGATTCAGGCCGGTGCAACTAGATTAGGGACTTCCAGTGGTATTAAGATTATAAAAGAAATGAAGGAAGCAGGAATCAAATAGAAATAATCAACATTAAGATTGAAAGAGGTATTAATAAATGAATGGTAGAGTAAAAGTCTGTTTGATTGGATGTGGAAGAGCTGGTATGATTCATGCCAGAAGTTATTCAGGAAGTGTACAATGTGCAGAATTAATTGCTTTTTGTGATCCTGTAAAGGAAAACCTGGAATCCGCTAGTAAAGAGATACAGGTGAAATATCTATATCAAGATTATCATGAAGTAATGAGCAATCCGGAAATAGATGCTGTGCTTGTAGTTACACCTACACAATTTCATCGTGATATAGTGATTGCAGCCGCAAAAGCAAAAAAGCATGTATTTTGTGAAAAACCAATGGCATCTACTGAAGAGGAATGCGATGAGATGATAGCGGCATGTAATGAAAATAATGTTATACTCCAGATTGGTTTTATGAGAAGATTTGATAAAAATTATAGAAGAGGCAAAGAATTACTTGATTCTGGTGCTGTTGGACAACCAACAATGATAAAATCCAATACATATGGCCCAAGCGAACCTAAAGAATGGATGTATAACGTACGGAAAAACTATGGTCCAATTGGTGAAGTAAACAGTCATGACTTTGATACACTTCGGTGGTACGCTGGGAGTGAAGTAAAAATGATTCATGCCATAGGACATAATTTTAGAAGTCCGGAGAAAGCAAAAGAATATCCTGAATATTATGATACTTGTACAATTTTGCTAGAATTTGAAAATGGTATACTCGGAACAATTACCGGTGCTCAGTATGTAAAGTATGGATATGATTCCAGGGCTGAGATTCTTGGAACGAATGGGATTATTAAAGTAGGCACTCAGAACGCGAATACTGTGGAAGTTGTTACTCCAGATAAGATAGTAAAAACAGATTCTGTAGAATCATGGAGAACTTTATTTAAGGAAGCATATGTAGAAGAAAATTGTTCTTTTATTGACTGCATTATCAAAGATACGGAACCAGAAGTAACAGGGTATGATGGAAAAATGGCATTAATACTGGTTAATGAAGGGTTAAAATCCATCTTGGAAAAGAAACCAATCATGATAAAAAACGAGATGAAATTGAGGTAAGAACCTATGAAAAATACAATGAAAGCAATCCGGTTATTGGGTAAAGAAAATATTGAACTTCAAGAAATTTCAATTCCAGAAGTAAAAGAAGATGAGATGCTTATTAAAGTACGTGCTGCATCAATCTGTGGTACTGATCTAAGAATGTGGAAAAATGGATATGCCAACGTGTCAGAACAAAATCCATTAACATTAGGCCATGAATTTTCTGGTGATATTGTAAAAGTAGGTACAAGAATTAACAACTATCAGGTTGGACAAAAAGTTTCCGTTGCACCTAACATGGGGTGTGGTACTTGTGATATGTGTACCAGTGGAAATACACATTTGTGTAAAGATTATCAAGCATTTGGTGTTACAATCGATGGAGGCTTTGCAGAATATGTAAAAATTCCAAAAGAGTGTATCGTCCAAGGTAATGTTTCCCCATTAGATGAACAGATTTCCTATGTGGAAGCAGCATTAGTTGAACCACTATCTTGTGTATACAATGGACAACTTCTATTGGGAATCCGTCCAGGCGATGATGTATTAGTTATTGGTATGGGACCAATTGGTATGATGCATATCATGGTAGCAAAATTACTTGGTGCTGGTAAAGTATTTGTGAATGATTTATCGAAAGACAGATTGGAAAAGGCCAAGGAATTATTCCCAGAATGTATACCAATTTACGGAAATGTGAAAGAAGGTTTGAAGACAAATCATCAAAATGGTGTTGATATCTGCATTATTGCAGCACCTGCAGCCGATGCACAAGCACAGTCTTTAGAATATATGAATATGAACGGTAGACTATTGTTTTTTGGTGGGCTTCCAGATCATAAGAAAATTGTACCGATTAATACGAATCTAATTCATTACAAACAGCTGAGAATACAGGGCTGTACAAAGCAAAGTATAAGTCAATATAGAAAATGCGCAAAATTGGTAAATGACGGTAGAATTCCGCTTAACATTATTGGGTCACAAACCTATCAACCTGAAGAATATCTGATAGCATTTTCAAATGTTGCTGCTACACAAGGCTTAAAGCATATTATTGTATTTGCTTAATATTAGTATGCTACAAAAGGAGTAAATAATGAAAAAAGAACTATTCATGGGTGTTGATCTGGGAACAAGTTTTATCAAGGTTGGTGTTTTTGATTTGGATGGCAATTGTATCGTTATTACAAAAGAAGGTGTGCGAAGTGAGCAGCCAGCACCAGATCAGTTTTTGCAAAAAGGAGAAGAACTGTATGCATCAGTAGTCCGTTGTATCCGTAAAGCCAATGAAGAAATAGCATTAAATATTCGGAATAAAACGGATGTAATACATATTGAGGCAATTGCTTTTACCGGGCAAATGGCAGGAGTAATAGGTGTAGCAAAAGACTGGGGTGATATTACAGGATGGTCCTGTTCTTTAGACACTAGATATATTCCTTATGCAGACAGACTAATGAAAAAATTCAGCAACGATTTTTTAGATATTTCAGGAACCAATAGTCCGTTGTTAGCTTCTAAGTATGCTTGGTTGAAAGGAGACTTTCCAGATAAAGATCAGAAAATAGCAAAATATATGATGATTAGTAGTTATATTATTGGAAGATTAGGCAATCTTTCAGTGGATGATGCGGTTATAGATGGATCATTAATTACATGGACTGGGCTAGCTGATGTAAAACACCGTATGTGGTCAAAAGACCTATGTGACAAAGTTGGTATTCCAATAGAAAAACTACCTAGAATTACAGAATCCACGGATATAGTGGCTTACTTATCAAAAGAAGCTGCTACTTTAACTGGCTTACAAGAGGGTATTCCACTTGTATCTGGTGCGGGCGACAAAGTTGCAGGCTGCGTAGGCGCCGGTAATTTGCACCCAGGAGACATGTTATTTGAAGATGCTTCTTTTGGCGCAGTTAGCTGTATGGTTCAGGATTTTAGATCAGATGAGGAAAAAAGGCACTTTGATATTTTGAATGGATGCAAAGAAGGTGACTTTTATGCGCATTACTATATTCCAGGCTCCGGAATAACTAGAGAGTGGTTCCTTAATCAGTTCTTCAAAAAAGATGAGGAAACACTAGCGGATGCCTATCAACGAATGGAAACCAAATTGGAAAAAGTACCTTTGGGTAGCGATGGAATTTATTCTACCGGTATGTTAGGTGGAACAGTAATGCCATTTAATGGTTTCATAAAGGGTATTTGGATGGGATATACTTGGTCCCACAGAGCGGAACATTTTTATAAGGCATTAATTGAGAGCTTTGCGTATTCTATGGCAACTACAATTAATCGAATTGATACGATGTATCCTAATTATAGAGAGCGTAGAAGAATTCGTGTAATTGGTGGTGGGACTGCTTCAAAGGCTTGCTTGCAGATTTATGCGGATGTAATCGGAATTCCTCTTGAAACAATAGAACAAGAGAATGCAACTTTATGGGGTGCCTGTATTCTGGCTGCAAAAGGTGTTGACATGATAGATAATATCAAAGACTTTGCAGTAAAACATATTATAAATGGAAGTACTTTTATACCAAATAAAGATAATACAGAAGCTTATTGTAAATATATAAATCAATATAATAAATATATCGAAGAGTTAACCCCATTTTGTAAAAATCAGATTCATTAATATTATATTTTCATATCAAAAGAATATTATAAATAGGAGGCTCAAAATGGACATGCTAAAGGCATATATTGTTCCACTTCGATTCAAAGAGACAAACGAACGAGAAATAAAAGAGTATGACAGGCAGTTAGAACGCCTAAAGGACATTTATAAAGATGTTGTAGAATTTGCAAATACGGTTATAGTAGGAGATCCATTACCAGAGTGTGATGCAATCATATTCCCACAAATGATAGGAGCTTGTTATCACTATCATGAGGTATTAAAAAAATACAATAAGCAAATTCTTGTAATCACTTCACAATATGGTACTGTAGATATGTGGGATTGGGAACTTATCAGCTATCTTAAGAGTAAAGAGTTAACGGTATTCTCTCCATATAATATTGAATTAGGTAAGGTAATATTTAGAGCAATTGCAACCAGGGAACATTTGAAGGGTTCAAAATTCTTAATGTTCCAGGATGACCCGGGAGAGGGGATGCAGGCCTATATATTCAAACGTTTCTACTGGTGGGAAGCAGAATGTACGAAACAAATGGAAGATGCATTTGGTACAAAGATGATTTACCGCAGTTGGAAAGAAGTCAATAAGCGTGCGGAGCAGAAAAATGAACAAGAAGCATTGCAGGAAGTTCAGTCCTGGGATATGCCTTGTGAAAATATAACAGACGAACAAAAGATTTTAATTGGACAATTGTATCTGGCTATAAAAGATACTATTGATGAAATTGGTGGCGTAGATGGTATCGGAGCAAATTGTCTAAATGAATCTATGTACTGTAAAACTACACCATGCGTTATTTGGGATAGACTATTTGAAAAATATAATATTATCTGGTGTTGTGAAGGAGATACCTTAACCTTGCTATCCACTTATGTACTATACCATTCATTGGAAGCACCAATTATGATGACTAATATCTATCCATTCCTGGTAGGAAAAGCAGCCATACATCATGAAAAAATTGATGAATTTCCAAAGGTTAATGAGCCAGAAAATCATGCCCTTGGTGTTCATTGTGGATATGCTGGTTTTGCGCCAAGAAAATTCTGTCCTGATCATTGGAAGGTAGTACCAAAGGTATTGGAAATTGTAAATGATAAAGCAACTATGGTAAATTGTGAATTACCAGTAGGAGATATGGTACTGGCAAAGATAAATCCTTCATTTGATAAAATTACGGTCATTCCTGGAAAAATTGAGAAATATGTACAATTCCCTGGAACAGATGCAAGAAATGCCTCTTTACTTTATTATAAGAAAGGAGAAAAAGTGATGGAGGAATTACCAAGTCATCATCAAATGATTATTGTTGGAAAACATACAGCAGCCCTTAATCAGATTGCTAAAGTGTTTGGTTGGAATTGTGATATTATTGAATAAAAATGTTAGAGATACTGTAAATGTACTTTCATTATGAGATCGACATATATTACCTATCATGATACATTTGAACTGCCTCAAGTACTAATAATATAGTGGATGAATTTTTTGGCAAAGAGTAGGGATACTGGAGTTAGCTAAGTCATATATTTTTTTGGCTTTGGTTTGGCTAGCTTGGTATCCTTCTTTTTTTGCCCATAAATGATCGTGGTTTATGAATTATAGTTTAAAAAATTTAATGATATGAAATAAATTAACATAAATTACTATTAAATGGGTTAATAGTTTCCTTTTTTATTCCGATAAACAACTTAGGTAATTACATGGTAGTAGATTTGCTTCATATCGAAAACAGGGAGGTTGATTTAATGTCATTATCAATAGGATGTATAAGTGGAAGCATAAATGGAAGCGTAAATGAAAGTAGCAATCCTGGTGCAGCAGCATACTATATTGGAAATGGAACAAATGATACATATAGTAAAAATATACAGAGTCAGATTATGAACAAGCAAAAGGAACTACAAGATCTATCTTCTCAAGAAGATTTGTCTTTAGAAGATAAAATGAAAAAACGTCAAGCAATTCAGAAGGAGATTTCTGACTTAAATATCGAGCTTCGCCAACATCAAATTGAACAACGAAAGGAAGAACAACAGAAAAATGGTTCTTCAATGGATGATATGCTTGGTGACACACAACAGAAAAATGTATCAGAATCCAAAGGTCAGTCAGCTGGTCTCTCAAAGGCGAGTATGCAGGCAATGATATCTGCAGGTTCTTCTATAAAAAAGGCTAAAGTGCAAGGAAACGTCGCAACTGATGTGAATGGACGTATTGGAGTTATTGAGGCAGAGATAAAACTAGATACTATGCGAGGCGTGGAAACCAAGAAAAAAGAAGAAGAGTTGGCTAACATTCAAGAAAAGGCTCAAACAGTAGTAAGCTCACAGATTTCTACACTCACGGATGCAAATGAAAAAATGCAAGAGGCAGCCAAGGAAGAACAAAAATCTCGTAGTAAAAATAACGATAAAAATAATGATGAAGAACAAGAAAAAGATAAAACTGTATCTGGTAACAGGCAAGTAGGATATACTCCTATTGATGTACGCCTTTAAAAATAAGCGAAATGATATAATTAGAGCACAAAGTAGGGTTTGTAGGGGGATAAGATGAAAGTATTGAAAGAAATAGAAGAGAGAAGAAGTATTAGGAAATATAAGAATCAACCAATCGCCGATGAAGATATTTATCATATCATGGAAGCAGCAAGATTAGCACCATCAGGAAGCAATACGCAACCATGGAAATTTATGATTGTTAAAGATGAAGAAGTAAAAAAGAGAATAGTAAATGTTGACCATAAACAAGAATGGATGCTATCAGCTCCTTTGTTCATTGTATGCTTGGCTGACATGACGAGTAGAGTAGATGTTACACAAGCAGACTGTGTTGTAAATGAAAGCAGTGCTGACGAGAATCTTAAGCTTATCATTAGAGACACAGCGATTGCCATTTCTTATATGCTATTAGAGGCTCAGCACAGGGGTATTGGAACATGCTGGACTGGATGGTATGAACA
Organism: Bacillota bacterium; assembly: GCA_023411225.1. GTDB lineage: Bacteria > Bacillota > Clostridia > Lachnospirales > Lachnospiraceae > KM106-2. The sequence goes on along the minus strand of JAEYPA010000183.1, from coordinate 61,033 downwards.
ACAACAAATGCGTGATGCAATAGGTGTTCCAGAATACTTTTATGTGAGTGGCATTCTTACTGTTGGTTATGCAGATGAGTCACCCGTGCAGCGCCCTAGGAGAAAATTAGAAGATATTTTGATAAATTGTACATTATAGAAAGATATTTTAATTAAGGAAAAGCCTTTAGATCATCAGTGGTCTAAAGGCTTTTTATTTTGCTATGGGCTTTAGCTAGTATAGGCGTAGTTAGAGAATGAATCGACAATTACAGTTGATATTATAAATTTATTAGGGTAAAGTGAAGTTTACAAAAGAGGACACAAAAAGCGAGGAATAAATTTATATTTCATAGTATGATTTCGTCAGGAGGTAAAGAAATGGAGTGGTTGATAAAATTAAGTTGTGCACTTGAATATATAGAAAATAACTTAGATAATGAGATTTCTTGTGAGGAAGCAGCGAAAATAGCGTGTTGTTCTCCCTACTATTTTCAGCGGATGTTTACTTATGTAGTTGGTATCTCGCTTTCTGAATATATTCGTTGCCGAAGAATGACACAAGCTGCCTTTGAACTACAATCAACAGATACATTGGTATTGGATGTTGCACTGAAATACGGATACACTTCCCCAACAGCCTTTAATCGTGCATTCCAAAGTGTTCACGGAATTTCTCCCGCTAGCGCAAAGTGTAAAGGAAGTATACTTCATGCTTATCCTCCTAAAAAATTTCAAATAAAAGTTACTGGAGGTGAAGTTATGCCATATCGAGTGGAAGATAAAGAGCCTATGAGGATTGTAGGTATTCGCATTCCCCTGATTGAGGACATGGAAGAAAATCAGAAAATAGTTCCACCTTTTTGGAGCCGAACACTGAAAGATGGGAAATTTGCAGAAATCTGCAAATTATTAAACCAAATCCCTGGTTTTGTACTTGGAGTAACTGCTTACCAAAGTCCTGATGAAATTTATTACTATATAGCAGTAGCTACTAATCAGCCTGTTCCTTCGGGAATGGTTGAATATTCAATACCGGCAGCTACATGGGTGATTTTTGAGAGTGATGGTCATTTCAAAGAGTCCACTCAAAGTATTTTTAGACGTTTTATGACGGAATGGCTTCCGTTCTCAGGGTATACCTATGCAGAATTACCGGATATTGAGATCTATCCCATCAGTAAAGATGGGTCGAAGGAGGGGCATTCCGAAGTGTGGATTTCAATAAAAAAGGAGAAGGAGATTTGAAAGATTGGACTATAAAATAGAAATTAGAGATATTGAACCAGTACGTGTTGCTTTTCTACCATATAAGGGGATTGTGACAGGGGCCAATAAGATGTTCCCTTGTGTTTTTCAATCTATAAGGGGAAAAACAAATGGTGCGCCTTTTTTATACTATTATGAAATGAATCCCATAACAAAAATGGGGGTAATGGATATATGTATTCCAACGGAGGAATCACCAAGTAAAAGTGGAGTCGAAGTAAAAGAACTACCTCGGATCAAAGCAATTAGTGTATCGCATGTGGGTTCTTATGAAACCTTACATTATGCCTATGCTGCTATTGAGCAATATGCATTGGAACATAGGCTGCAACTACAACAACCATTTAGGGAGGTATATATAAAAGGCCCAGGAATGTTTTTTAAAGGAAATCCATCTGGATATATTACGGAAGTTCTATTTCCAATTAAGGAGTACTGAAATGAATGCAATACAAACTGAAAATGTAATTAAAAAATATAAGAATGGTGTTCAGGCGTTAGATGGTTTGAACCTGACGGTAAAGGAAGGGGAGATTTTCTCTCTCTTAGGGCAAAATGGTGCCGGAAAATCAACGCTCATTCGTATCCTGACTACTTATCTGGCGCCAACCTCCGGTCTGGTTACCATGTTGGGAAAAGATATTTATCGTGAGGCATCTAAAATTCGTACACAAATATCTTGTGTAGCTCAATGTACTTCCATTGATACACATTTGTCCCTTACGGAAAATATGATATTTCAGAGCAAGCTCTACAAAGTGCCGAAAGAGGAAGCGAAAACAAGAATGGAAGTCTTGATTGCCTGCTTTGAATTAGAACGGTATTTGAAGTATCCGGTTTCTTCTTATTCCGGTGGTGTAAAAAGAAGGCTTGATATTGCACTGAATATGATGTCAAATCCCAAGATTCTGTTTTTAGATGAGCCAACGGTTGGTATGGATGTTCAATCTCGTATGGCCATGTGGAAAATGATGAAGAAAATAAGGACTGACTTTGGTACTACTATTTTTCTAACCACACATTACTTAGAGGAAGCAGATCAGTTAAGTGATACCATCTGTATAATGAAAAATGGAAAAGAAGTCATTCAGGGTACTCCACTTGCACTTCGGGAGTATCTTCGAAAGGATATTCTAAAAATCAGATTTTCATCAAATGAGGAAGCGCAAAACTGTTTTCAATCCTTAAAAAGCATTATTTCTTTGAAAGAATCTGATTTGAGACAGGACGTGATCATTACTGGTTTAGAAGGTGGACATGCGGATTTTGAAAGAGTTAATCGTTGGTTGTTAAATCATGAGATTGCATTTTTAGGGATTGAAATTATGCAGCCCACCTTGGAGGATGTTTTTCTCAGTCTCACTGGTGAAAACGGAAAGGAGGCTTGCTAATGAGTATGTTGACTTTACTTCACCGCAACATAAAGTGGCGCTTTAATAATACTTTTACTATAGTTTTTACGATCTTACAGCCAATACTCTGGCTAATATTATATAGTACAGTTGCTGGACAAACAATGCAAGGAATCGGGATTCACAATTATACGGCGTTTATTATGCCGGGATTGGTTGTGTTAGTCAGCTTTGGAGCATGTAGTAGTAGTGGCATTATGAATTACCTGATGAAAGCAGACGGGAGTTTCTATCGTATATTGATTGCACCAGTAAAAAGAAGTTCTATTGTGTTAGGACAAATGCTAGAAGCTGTATTATGTACCTTTCTTGAAGTTATCATTATGTTTCTAATGGGGTTAGTTTTTGGAGCGAATATTGCCTCTGGTTGGGTAGGAGTAGGCCTTAGTATAATAATTATCTTTTTGACAGCTCTCTTTATGTCCGGATTAGCCTATGCAGTCAGTCTATGTCTGCCTAATGAGGTGATATATGAGACTGTAATGACTGCAGTGGTTTTGCCTATCTTTTTTCTAAGTACGGCATTGTTTCCGGCAGACAAATTGTCTGGTGGACTAGCCATTGCAGTGAATCTGAATCCTTTTACCCATGTTATCAATGCCTTAAGGGATTTAATATATCAGGGGAACATTGCTTTAAAGGATATTCTGTTTGTTATCTTACTACTCTCCATAATGTGTTTTATCAGCTTTATATGGGCAAGTAAAAGATTAAGAAAGGAAACTAGCATGTAATTTTGGATTGAATCAAAGATTTCCTATTAAACGATTACCCATGAAAATATCTTCTGGTTTCACATATTGGTCGCACCAGGGCAGATGAAAGAGTGGCTGTGGGCAAACTACTAAAACTTTAGAGAGCAAGGGGCGAAAGCCCTATTAATTATTTCATGTTAGAATAGTAATTGATTTATATTTATGGTATAATAAGGATATTATAATAGAATTATGGGTGAAAAGGATGCAGGTAAATTCAATATCTTCTAATACCAATATTAATAGTTCCCGTAAAAACAGTGGTTCTGTAGGCAGTGGTGAAAGCTTTCAATCCTACCTGGGTGAAACAAAAGAGTTGGATTCGATCTTTCAAAAAGCTGCTAAGACCTATGGGGTGGATGTTAAACTGTTGAAATCAGTAGCAAGGGTTGAGTCTAATTTCCGTGCAGATGCTGTCAGTCACTGCGGAGCAGTAGGAATTATGCAACTTATGCCGAGAACAGCAAAAGGGCTGGGAGTTAAGAACAGCTATGATCCTGAGCAGAATATTATGGGTGGAGCCAAGCTGATTTCACAGCTTCTTAACAAGTACGATGGGGATGTAGAAATGGCTTTGGCAGGGTATAACGCCGGAACTGGAACGGTCAAAAAATATGGTGGAGTGCCACCTTGGAAGTCAGTACATAAATATATCAGCAAGATACTTGGCTTTTATAAAGAAAGTGGTTCTCATGCAGTAACCACAAACAAATCGATGGAACCTGCAACTAAGATGATTGAGGAACCAAAAGTAGTCACAGGTTCGATAGACGCTAAGGAGAATTCATCTACACTTTTCAGTGGTTACTATCAAGCAGGGGCAGTTAGTACGGGTGATCAGTTGACGGCAATGTTAGATGCATTAAATTTATCTTCTGAAGCGACTAAAACAGAGTTAGACAATATTTTTAGTTATGATAAATATTTGAAATTTATCGAGCTCTATTTTAATGAGCAGGAGGATGATAAAGAGAAGGATACGAAAGAGGATAGGAAAAGTATTATGAAGGATGCTACTCATATGCAGGTATCAGCCTCTGTATCGAATATGTTAAAGCAGGTTTAAAATTTCATTTAAATAATTTCATATTTCTAAAACCTCAGTGTCATACTAAATCATATAGGTAGGAACTGAGGAGGCTTAAAAATGTCAGTGCAGGATGTTCAGATGTTGTTTAAATTTATTGGAGGTTTGGGACTATTTCTTTATGGTATGAATACTATGGCGGATGGTCTTCAGAAATCTACAGGAAACAAAACAAAAAAGCTGATGGGAGTACTGACAAACAATCGCTTTTTAGCAGTTTTAGTGGGTGCCTTGATTACAGCTCTTATACAAAGTAGTTCAGCCACCTCTATTATGGTTGTGGGTTTTGTTAATGCCGGTGTACTAACACTTGTGCAGGCTGTAGGTGTCATTATGGGTGCCAATGTTGGGACTACTATTACAGCCTGGATTGTATCCATGAATGAGTGGGGCAGCTTCCTCAAACCTGAGTTTTTTGCCCCTTTACTTGTTGGTATTGGGGCTTTTTTATTGATGTTTTCCAAAGGAGAAAAGAAAAGAGATCTTGGCGATATCCTAATTGGATTTGGTGTATTATTTATAGGTTTAGCTTTTATGTCAGATGCTATTAAACCTTACCGATCGTCACCGATATTTGAAAAGGCCTTTGTGCTATTTGGAAGGAATCCAATCCTTGGAGTTGTGGTTGGTGCTTTGGTAACAGCAGTTATACAAAGTTCATCGGCTTCCGTTAGTATCCTTCAGACGTTGGCACTAAATGGTGTTGTGAATTGGAATTCAGCTGTGTTCATCACATTGGGACAGAATATTGGAACCTGTATTACCGCCTTAATATCCAGTGCAGGTGCTTCTAAAAATGCCAAGAGAGCAGCTGTGATTCATCTATTGTTTAATAGTATTGGAGCAGTTGTATTTGGAATTATAATGTATGTACTATTTACCATATATAAAGGTTGGGCGGCCGCCAGTATAAGCAGTGTGCAGATATCTATTTTTCATACCATCTTTAATGTTGGAAATACCTTGCTTCTATTTCCTTTTGCCAATCTTTTGGTGAAGCTTTCTTCTCGTATAGTGAAGGAAGGCACGGAAGAGGTAGAACTAAAGGAGATGAGCCTTGCAGAGGATACCAGAAAACGACTGAATCAAAGACTATTAGAGACACCATCCTTTGCAATAGAGCTTGTTAGTGGAGAAATTGTGACTATGGGAGATATTACCCTAGATAATTCTAGACTGGCAGTAAAGGCTTTACTGGAGAATAATCAGGATTATATACAAGAGGTCTTTAAACGGGAGAAGGAAATCAATGCCCTTCAGAAAGTGCTGACCCAGTATTTGGTTCAGGTTCATAATAGCTCTCTTAGTAAGTTACAATATCTAAAAATCAAGAATCTCTTCTACACAATCAATGATATTGAAAGGATAGGAGATCATGCAGAGAACCTGGTAGAGCTGGCAGATGAAAAGATTAGAGATAATCTTGAATTCTCTAAGGAAGCAATAGACAATCTTACAATCATGATAGATAATGTGATAAATGCTGTGGAGCATTCTTTAGAAGCTAGAAAGAAGATGGACCTTAAAATTGCTGAAAGTGTTAATCAGTATGAAGAAATAGTGGATGCTATGGAGGTTAGACTAAGAGAGGAGCACGTAGTACGTCTGTCTCAGAATAAGTGTAGTGCAGAAAGCGGTGTAGTGTATGTAGATGTACTAACTAATTTGGAGCGTATTGCCGACCATGCTCATAATATAGCAGGCTATGTCCTGGAAGAAGTCAAAAAATAAAAAAGAGGCTGTCTCAAAGCTGATTTTCGTCAGCTAAGGGGCAGCTTCTATCATATCGCACCTATTTACTTAATATCCAGATTCTTCTTTGCTAACCTATGGATTGTATGCTCCTTAATTAGAGTATAACCGACGGATACCAATGGAATGAAGGTTACCATACCTACAATACCTAGAAATCGCCCGCCTACAGTTACTGCTACTATGACCCAGATTGGAGGAAGTCCAACTGCGTTCCCTACTATCTTTGGGTAGATAAAGGAGGAATCTAGCTGTTGAATTACCATAAATAGAAGTAAAAATAGCAGTGCTTGCCATGGATTGCTCATGAGAATCAAAAAGGCACTGGTATAACTGGAAATATAAGACCCCAGTATAGGAATCAATGACATAAAGGCAATAAATACGCTGATTAACAGAGGGTATGGGAAGCGAAGCAGACTCAGTAACACATAGAATACTACAAACTGTATGAGTGCTTCGATACATTGTCCAGATATAAATCTAGAAAAGGTATCATAGGTTAAAGAAGCAATTCTATGTATCCTTTTGGCCCATTTCATGTTCACATAAGCATACAATAACTGGCGTGCTCCTTTTGCAATCTGTTCTTTCCTAGCCAGAAGATATAGGGCAAACATAAAGCTAATCATGAGGTTCATAATACTATTAATAAAAGTACTGATCACTGAAAATGTTGAGGTAAAAAGGGTATTACAGATGCTTTGAATAGAATTAGAGGCTGTTGCACCAATAGAAGTCCAGTCCACGTTCATATTACCGATAAAACTCTCAATCTGAGGGTTACTTTTGGAAAAGTTATTTACCCATTTACCTAGTTTGTCTACAACAGAGTTAATACTATTTAAAAAAAGGCCCAGTTTATCAACAAATTCTGGAATTATCAAAAAACAAACCACTCCGATAATACTAATTAAAAAGACAAGTGATAAAATCATGCTGACAGGTCGATGGAATTGCTTTAGAATTTTATTAGTCCCCCATCTGCGTAAGAGCTTTGTCTCTATAAAAACCATAGGAAGATTGATAATAAAAGCTATACAGCCACCAATGATAAATGGCATAATGAGTTTAATAGCATAATGGATAGAAGCAAGAACCACATCAAGACGTTGAACACTTACAAATAACAGCACAGCAAAGGTTATTATGAATAGAATTTTCTTCATATTAGCACGGTCTAGTTTCATCTTTATAGTATGCCCCCCACCATTATTTTATCTATTTTTTAATTATAACAAGGCTAAGTTAAATAAACAACTATTTAAAGAATAGGTATCGTTGCTTTTTTTTATTGGAAAGGATATACTAATTGCGGAAACATTGATATGGATGTTTAGATGGGAGAACCTATGGTAAAAGAAATACTGGATGAAATATACAAAAAGAACAATGTGAGACAAAATCTAAGCCTGCTTCGACAGAGTATAAAGAATGAACAAGAGAAGTTTGCCCTAATGTATCAGTTGACCGGTAAGGAAGAAAGTATGATTGCTTTATTGGAAGATGAGGATGCCAAGACAAGAAAAAATGTGGCATTGTTAATGGGTGACTTAGGACAATCAGTGTATTTAGAGCCTTTAATGAAAGCATATCAGTCAGAAACACAGTTATTTGTTCGAAGTTCTTACTTAACAGCTATTGGGCAAATGGATTACCGAAAATTTGTAGAGGAGTTCAAAGATCAATTGAACCTCCTAAATCAAATAGAGCTTACAGAAGAGAATAAGAAACATATTACAACAGAGAAAAAGACGTTACAGGACCTGATTCTTACAATGGAGGGTGTCAAAAAGCATTCCTTTACGGGGTTAAAGAATGCGGAACAGATGGTTTTACTTACCAATCGAAATCATGTGGATACAGTATTACACCAACTGGACGGGATACCTGCAAAAGCATTTAATGCAGGTGTTATTGTTAAGACTTCGGATTTAAAGCCATTATTAGAGCTTAGAACCTATAAAGAGCTGTTGTTTATGATACAGGGGCTAGATACCTGTGTTATGGATATTAGGGGAATTGCTGATAAGGTGACCAAATCTAAGTTACTTTCATTCCTATTAGAAACCCACGAAGGTAGTGCGCCGTTTTATTTTCGAATCGAAATCAAATCTAAAATGGAGTTAAGCAAGCGAAGCAATTTTGCTAAAAAACTTGCAGCTGAGATTGAGCAACAATCAAAGGGGCAGTTATTAAACACCACTTCTTATTATGAAATAGAACTTCGTTTTATTGAAAATAAGGAAGGGAATTTTAATGTTTTAGTCAAGCTATTTACCATTAAGGATAAACGGTTTGACTACCGGATAGAAACATTGCCTACCAGTATAAAACCGGTCAACGCCGCCCTTGTTATGGAACTGGCAAGACCTTATATGAAAGAAGAAGCTCAGGTTTTAGATCCTTTCTGTGGTACTGGTACCATGCTGATTGAAAGACATAAGGCAGTGAAAGCAAATACCACTTATGGAGTAGATTATTTTGGAGAAGCTATTGAAAAGGCTAAGATTAATACGGCGGCAGCCCATCAGTTGATTCACTATATTCAGAGGGATTTCTTTGATTTTACCCATGAATATCTGTTTGACGAGATTATTACGCAGATGCCTTGGACTATAGGAAGGGTAACGGAGAGTGAAATTAGTGAATTATATAAACGTTTTTTTGAAAAGGCCAAGATTCATTTGAAGGATGATGGCATTATCATTTTGTATTCTCATAACAAAAGTTGTGTAGAAAGCCTTTCAAGATTTGCAGGTTGGAAAATATTGAGAAGATTCGAATTCTCTGCAAAGGAAGGAACCTATGTGTATGTTATGTCCTTAAAATAACGGTAGTAGACATAGAAATTATGAAAAATCTATGTCTATACTTCCTAAATGACATTAAATATTATAAAATAAAAATTGTGATTTGTGAAAATGAGTAGAAAGGAAGACTTAAGATGATAACAGAATCTCCAATCGAAGAAATGGAGGAAAAATCCTACGAAGAGATACGAAAGATAAAAAAAAGGTTACTTCCTTGGCAATTGGGTATTCTTAAGAAGTTACCAGCTGAATACATAGCGATGGTTTCGAGCCTTATATTGACTATTGGACTATATATTTTGTTTTTGGTTTTAGGAGATGGACACTTAAAGGGATACGTCGTATTTTTGGTCTTATTTCTATTTTTTGTAGCCACTCAAATAGGATATATATATAATCTAATATACACACATCCAGTCAAGTTAATCTTAACCGGAGTTTGTATCATTAGTCTTTTAGTGTTAAATTTTTTCGCGATACACCAGTTAACGATGGAAGAGAATCCTGATTACACCATTACATCCATATTGTTTATTTTAACGTTTGCTTCGGCTCTGGTTGGATTATTTAGGCTTGAATCTGAAAAAAGAGCTATTAAGGTGCTTACCATTATCAAATCTGTATTATTAGGAGTTCTTGTTATATTCGTTACTTTCTTTATGATAGAAGAGTGTAGTGGTACGGGAGTATTTTCTATTGCTGGAGAGTACTGGGACTTTAATCTATTGATATTAGCATTAATTGCCGGATTGGTGTATTTGTTTTGTTTTCGAATTCGCATCTCGCTTACAGTTCTTTTAGTCTTTGCTCTAGTGGCAGGTTTGGCCAATGGGTATGTTATTTTGTTCAGAGGCTCACCAATCTTGCCAGCAGATTTATACTTGATGAAGACAGCCATGCAGGTAAGTGGAGGTTATGACTATACTCCAACGGCTGGAATGTGCATAGGAATCAGTTTTTTCTTTATTGCAATAATGATGGTCTGGGCTATAAAGGAACCAGTTATGAGCCGTAAAAAGAGACTGATTGGAAGAGGCATCTTTGTGATTCCCTACACCGTTATAGCTATAATTGTAATGCTAAGCTTTAAATCAGAAGTCAATGCCAACCTTTATATGTTAAATCTTTGGCAACCTGTCAGTACCTATCAGAGATATGGTTCTACCTATGGGTTTGGAATGAATTTTATAGCGTTACAGGTACAAAAACCTGAGGGATACTCCCAGGATAAGGTGGAATCTATCTTAAAGGATTATACTTCAGATGAAAATACTACGGAGAAAAAACCTAATGTGATTGTTGTATTATGTGAGGGATTTTCAGACTTAAGTGTCATAGGAGATTTTAAAACAAATGAGGATTATCTCCCTTATTATCGAAGTCTAAGTGAAAACGTCATAAAAGGCTATGCCTACAGCTCTGTATTAGGGGGAACCACTGCTGACAGCGAATATGAGCTCCTCACCGGTAATGCAATTACCTATTTGCCTGCAGGTACAGTACCTTATCAGCAATACATTAATAAAGAAACCTTGAATTTTACGAGGACATTAAAGACTCAAGGGTATTCAGCTACAGCGTTACATCCTTATAACAGAAATACCTATCGAAGAGAGATTGTTTATCCTCTTCTTGGGTTTGATGAATATCAGGACAAGAGTTTTTTTGATCGACCAAATATTTTACGATACTATATAGATGATGCAACTGATTTCAATAAGATTATAGATATATATGAAAACAGGGACACCAGTAAACCATTTTATCTATATAACGTAACCATGCAAAATCACAGCCCATATGATTTAGGTAAGATGGATTATAACATTGATGTATTAGATGGAAATTATCCACAGGCTGATGAGTATTTAAGCTGTATTAGTGCTACAGATTCAGCAATGCATATTTTAGTAGATTATTTTAGTAAGGTTAAGGAACCTACGTATATTCTATTTGTAGGAGATCACCAGCCAAATCTTTATGACGGATTTTTTGAATATCTTTTAGGAGGAGAGCAATCTCAGTGGACACTAGAACAGCTTCAAAAACGTTATACAGTACCTTTCTTTATCTGGAGTAATCAGGATATTGAGGAAAAGCAGGTAGATGCCATAAGTTTGAATTACTTAAGCTCCTATTTTCTGAAGGAGATAGGAATGCCACTTACTGCATATAACAAGTATCTATTAGATCTTTATGAAAGATATCCAGTAGTCAATATCAATGGATACATGGACCAGAATAAGGTATGGCATGATACCGTTGAATTGAAACAAAATGAGGAACTGAATAACTATAACATGCTTGTGTATAACAGTGTTGTAAACAACAACGAGGGTGTTGAGAGAGCATATCAGTTAAAATAAAGAAAAGTGTATTCGTTAAAGTCAGCCTATAAAAAGAAGGGCAGGAAGACGAATACACTTTTTTCTAGAAAAAAAGTAAGTTGATATTTACCAGAAAAACGACTATAATAAAGGACGCTTTGTTAAAACAGCTTAGAGTGAGCAGGCATGAAAGGAACATAATTATGATTCAGACAATTAAACATATAAAAAGTTACTACTTAGCAATAGTAATTACTGTTCTTATATCCTGTACGATATGTATAAAAAGAATATTCCCCTTTGAAATTTTAAGTATTTACTGGTTGCTTGGGCTATTCGCGTATATATACAGTGGGGTTGTATATGTAAGAACTTATGAGAAGATAAAAAGTATTATTGTCAGAAGATATAAAGTGCTTGGATTTTTACTTCTGAACAGTCTATATCAGGCTTTAGGGATTTATTTAATCTATAGAAACCTTCCTTATTACCGATTAAAAGGATGGTTACTTTATTTGGTTTTTGTCATATTGACATTTATGTTTCAACTTGGAATAGAAAAAGATTGGTTTATTAAAGATAAGAAAAGAATTCGACTGTATGTTGGTCTTGGGGCCGTTATGGTGTTGTTGAATGATGCTATGTTTTATTGGCCAGCCAACAATAACCGTCCAAACCGTCTATTTGGATATGGATTTCTATTGGCAGTAGGCGTTGTAACTTTCCTTAACCTATTTCAGTATACGAAATGGGAGGAATATAAAAAAAGACACCCAGTAAAGAGTAGCTGGATTATGTATTTTATTGGGTTACTTCTGACCTATGCTACCTTCGAAACTTTGAGTGGTAATAATATTATTTTGATTCTGCCATGGCACTGGTTTATGAATATCATCTGGTTCTTTATCATAGCAGGACTAGTTTATATAATTGGTAGAAGAAAAAAGATTAGCCTAATCGTTACGCTTGTGCTTTTTTCCATATTAGGACTGGCTAATGGATATGTAGTTTTATTTAGAGGATGCCCAATTCTTCCGGCTGATCTTTATCTGATTAGTACAGCTAAAGAGGTTTCGCAAAATTATAGCTATCTATTTACTTATTATATGTATATGGGCTCTGCATTCTTTCTAGTTACATTAAGCTTTATTCTTCGAATTAAAGATAGTAAGCCGGAAAAGAAGGAGTATAGAAGATTTGCTATCATCTATGTGCTTGTAGCCATACTGGCGGTTCCAACCTTCTATGGCAATGCGCAGTTGCTACGAGGCAATATTGATTTATGGAGACCTGTTAAGACATATCGTAAATATGGTTCGTTAAATGGATTTGGTGTAAACTTATTAGCAATGCAGGTGAATAAGCCGGAAGGATATGATGTCAATACGGTGAGTGATGTGTTAAAGAACTATGAAAGCGATGAGGTTAGCACAGCGAAGAAACCAAATGTCATAACTGTTATGTGCGAGGCATTTTCTGATTTATCTTTAGTCGGTGATTATAAGACCAATGAAGAGGTTATGCCATATTTTAATTCTTTAAAGGATAATATTATAAAGGGGTATGCCTATAGCTCTGTATTGGGAGGAACCACTGCTAACTCTGAATATGAGTTTCAGACCGGTAATGCTACCACATTCCTTCCAACAGGTACTGTACCATATCAGCAGTACATTCAGGGAGAAAGCTATTCTTTTACAAGAATTCTTAAGAGTCTTGACTACTCTGCTACAGCGCTACATGCTTATCGGAGAAATACCTATCGTAGAGAATTAGTGTATCCAATGCTTGGTTTTGATCAGTACTATGCGAAGGAAGTGTTTGAAAATCCAACCTACCTTAGAACCTACATCGATGACCAAAGCGATTTTAATAAGTTAATTGAGATGTATGAAAAAAGAGATGCTTCCCAACCATTTTATATGTTTAACGTCACTATGCAGAATCATAGCTCCTATGATACTTACAAAATGGATTATAACATAAAGCTGAAGGATGTGTCAGGATATGATGATGCAGAGGAGTATTTGTCTTGTGTCAATCATACGGATACTGCATTAAAGACATTAATTGATTACTTTAGTAAGGTGGACGAGCCAACCTATATTATCTTCTTTGGTGATCATCAGCCCAACTTGGATTCAGGTTTCTTTACACATCTTCTGGGAGATGATATTGGGGATCTTAATATCAAGGATTTACAGAAACGCTATGTTGTACCTTTCTTTATCTGGAGCAACAAGAAGATGGAAAGTAAGACAGTAGATAAGATCAGTTTAAATTATCTATCCTCCTACTTTCTTCAAGAAGCAGGACTTCCAATGACAGCCTATAATAAGTACCTGATGGATCTTTATAAGAAGTATCCTGTAGTAAATGTAAATGGATACATTGATAAGGATGGCAACTATTATGATGCCAATGCTATGAAGGAAAATCCTGATTTGGTGGATTACAATAAGCTTGTTTATAATGCAATAATTGATAAATATCAAGGCCTTGACTGGGCTTATCAGTTAAAGGGTGGGGAAATTGTCTTAAAGAAATAATGATTTGTGGGTGTATTTCCCGTAACAGTAAAAAATAAGAACAGGGCTGCAATTTTGAAGTGCACCCCTGTTCTTTATTTTAATGTTAATCACATAAAAATTGTTCGTATTCTCGGAATTCTGGTAAGTAGACATTTAGTTCCTTTATGTAGTCTGTTGTATGAGCTTCATATTCATAAGCTAGATTATCGATTTCTATATGTTCAGAAAAGGTATTGCCATTTGTAAATTTATAATGCCGTAGAGGAATTCTATATTTGTTAATAGGTTTTATTGATTTATTGATTGGACAGTTAATATTGCCACCATTAATAAGAAGAGGGCCGTTTTGGCTTCCAAGGTATAATTTATTAGCTGCCGCTAATTTGACAGATATAGCACCCTTTTGTATCTCTGTTACTCCGGAACCCATATAATTCCCAATTCCACACATATGAATACCTTGAATCAGACAAATACATTCCTGTACAGCCATTCTTATATACATACTGCCATTTAGAGAACCAATGGCGCATCCTTCTCTGGCGTTTAACTTTATTCTAATGATACTATCAAGGAGTATTATGCTACCTTTTTGAGTTGAAAGTACTCCAATACAACAACTGTTTTGTCCAGTTAGCTTCATAGTGATGTCAGCATAGGAAGAGAGGTTTAGGCTTCCATTGAGACAACCAATACCAAGGCTGTTTGTTCCATTAGAATGAATTTTCATGGATATTTTACCTAGTTCAATGTTAGCCTGTCCATCGATACAACCTACAGCAATTGCAATAACTCCGTCAGTGGAGAGTATATAGTGACCATTTAACAGTTCAATCTTGGAAGTTGCTTTCCCTTTTCCACCACCGATACAAATGGCATTTTCCTTTTCATTATGTACAGCAAGTTTTCCACTTATATTAATAGTGATAGAACCAAAAGTATTAAATGGAGATTCACCTATTCCAATGCTGTTTTGAGCATTTGTCCGTATGGTTAGGTTACCATGGCCGGTTATATTTAGTTTAGAGGATTCTGGAACCAGAATTCCCTGGCCTGTAAGAAAATTGTTCCCTGATAGCTTTAACTCTACCTGACAGTTACGCCCAATATTAATACAAGGATTCTTCGGACTACTGATATTTATATTCTGTAGCTCCAGAGTTACTTTTGAATTGTCTGGAATTGTGATTGTAAAAACAAAAGTGGTAGAGGCATCCCCATTTAATTTAAGGGTATCTGTGTTAATTAACAAGGTTGAAAAATTATCATTACTGAGAGCAGGCACCTCAAGTTCGACATCCTCATCAGCAATATAGGTCTCATAATTTGCAATGCTTTTTAAATACTTGAGATTGATTGCATTGATTTCATTCTTCTGTCTTTTAGGTAGTTCAGTCATTAATTCAGGATTTGGACGATATAAATAAAAGCCTTGAAGCAAATCAACTCCCAGGAAGATAACAGTATGTAATTCCTTAAAGGTTTCTATACCCTCAGCTAAGGATATCATACCATGGAGTTTAGCAAATTCGATAATGTTGGATACCAGATGCCTCTTTCTTTCATCATTGTCGATGTTGGAAATCAAACGGCGGTCTATCTTTATAAATTTAGGGTTATATTTTAGCAGGTTCAATTCATTGCCATATCCTGAACCGTAATCATCTAACGCCAGCTGAACCCCTAATGTGTTAAGACGTTCTACGAGTAAGAGATGATCTTCTTCTGAATGTACATAGATTTCAGAAGCTTCTACAACAATTTTCTGGGTATAATTTTTGTATTTTTTATAGAGTAAATCAAAATCCTCTTTTGTTAATAATTGATTTGGTAAGCAATTAATAAATAGGTATCTATCTTCGAAGGAAGAATATTTTTCCTTATACAATTTCATTATATTAAAGAAAGTATAGTATTCGATTTCATAAAGTCTATTTTGTCGCTCTGCAATTTCTAGAATCTCTATTGGATTCAAGCCGATTTTCTCATCAGTTCTCATAAGAGCTTCATAACCATATATTTCACCATTTTTTGCAGAAATAATTGGCTGAAAATGATAGTGAAAGCAATTTGAGTTCATAAGTTGTTCGAATCGGTCGTTACGTTTAAACTCCATTTTTTGTTTCTGATAGGAAGATGGAGTAAACTCATTTTTCTCTTCTTTATTAAAACAAATGGCTTCAAACAATGCAAAGTTGGCATTGGTAATAAGTTCATTCAGTGTCTTTCCCTGAGATGGATACCAGGCATAGCCACATTCTACAGAGCATAAACTATCCACGTTAAATAGTTTTAGAAGCTCAGATTTGACATCCTGATGCATAGTTTCAATCATATCTAAGGTAGTTGTTTTATCATATCCATGAATGAATACTAAGTATTCATGTTTTGATTTTAGAGCACTAAAAAATGTTTCTTTTGCACTTGGAAGAAAGATATTAGTAATAGAAGTAATGGGAGGTGTAGAATTCTCTTGAATGCGAGAAAACTGTTCAATATTCTCTGCATGAAAGGCTACCATGCATGCAAGTTGAGAAGATACGAGTGTATAATCTTTTACTTTTTTGTAAAATACTTCAGGGTACAAGAGGCCTGTTTCTACATCATATTCACTAAAATCTTTTAATAGAGAATCATGTTGTAATTGTCTTGATTTATTAAATTTAATACAAATGGAAATAATCAAAAACATAAAGACCATTGCACATGACAATAGAACTAATGAAATGGTGAATACTGTCTGTTGAACAGAGCTTAGAGTAGAGTGGTCATAGTTATAAAAAAGCCCAATGATTAGTAAACATAGACCAATCGTAAATAAAAGAGAATGACATATAACATTATGATACAATTTACTCTGTAATTTTCTAATCATGCTAATCCCCCAAATGTACACCTCATATATTTGTAATAGATATAAAAAATTATAAGACTTTATTTGTAATATACAAAACTTTCTTTAATTGTACAGGAATTCCTAGGAATATTCAAGATGAAAAAGGCTGTCCGTCAATGTGTCAAATGAGGGGCAGCCGTATCTTTATAGATTGGATTGTTTTTTATGCATGGTGGTTGAGGTTTGGGTACGTCGTATTGATGTACTTCCCTTAAGAAGAGGAGAGACATACTTGTATAGGACAGTAGTTATAGTAGAGACAATGGTACATTTTAAAAGATTAAATGGTAAAACAGCAAATATTAGGAAGGAATATAGGTTATGAACTAAGTTATTTTTTTCTTTTCCGGCAGCAACAATACCATCCATAGTCAGTTTTCCACCCGAGGTTCCGATGTAAGCAGGTAAGGTAAGATAAGCATTGATGAAACAGGATGCAACACTCATGAATATGGTGGCAATAATAAGACTGAGAATAGCTGTCTTCTTGGTTTTTTTGTGCTTATAAATCACAGCAGCAGTAAATACAAAAATGGAACCTGATATAAAGTTTGCTAACTCTCCAATACCACCGGTATCAGAACCTGATACGATAATATGAAGGAGATTCTTCAAGAACTCCATAATAATACCAGCCAAGGGACTGATGACAAAAGAACCAATCATAATTGGCAGATCGCTGACATCCACCTTATAAAATGGTGGAGCAAAAGGTACAGGGAAAGAGATAAACATTAGTACAGTGGCCAATGCAGACATCATACCCATTAATACCAGATTTCTTGTGGAAAATAATTTGTTTGTTTTCATGACAAGCCTCCTATAATCATGAGTTTAAAGTTCTAATTAAGAAGAAAAGATTACTTCCCCATCCTATATATAGAAAAGTAATCTTCGGGTGGTGATATGTAAAAAACCTCGGAAAAATATTCCGAGGTAAACATTCACGATATCTTCTCTCATCCAGACTTTACTGTCGGTTTTGGAATTGCACCAAATCAGCCACCTATGTGGGTCGCGGACTATTACCGCCGGTTGGGACTTTCACCCTACCCCGAAGAACTTATTTAGTTATGATAAGCTTATGCTTTTCATTTCGTGTCTAGTATACGATAAAGTGACAGATATGTCAATAATCCGTCAGCATTTATGCTGCATCAATTATACTATAGTATGTAGTTTCTTATATATTTGATACAAAATCATCTTGATATATTTATTAACTTCATGTATTGTTAATTAATACATTTGCACAAACACTAATATTAATAGAAATTATCTAGTGATTAGATACGAAAGGATAATGAAAAGATGGACATGACGCAGGTTATAAATCAAATGATTGTTTTGTTTTTATTGCTAGCCATTGGCTACATTTGTGGAAAGGTCAAATTGTTTTCTAAGGAGAGTAGTCAAACACTTTCTCGGACTGTCATTTATGTTGCTAATCCGGCATTAATTGTTAATACTGTTACAAGTGGTCAGATTGCTGGAAGTAAAAGCTATACCTTAATTATCATAGGATTATCAAGCTTGTTTTATATAGTAATACCAATTTTGGCAAAAGTATTTACCTTTGCAATACCCTTTACTAGGAAAAACAGGAAGACCTATGAAGCCCTATATTGTTTTTCTAATTGTGGGTTTATGGGTATTCCGGTAATTAATGCATTGTATGGACCAGAGGCAATCTTTTATGTGGCTATCTTTATCATACCTTTTAATATATTGATATATACGTATGGAATCTTACTACTTTCAGGGGATAAGGAAGGAAGTAAGGGTCAAATAAATCTAAAAAAAATACTAAATCCTGTTGTAATTGCTTCGATAATAACATTAATAATCTATTTTGCAGGAATAAAGACGCCTTATGTGGTAAATGAGACTATGTCTCTGGTCAGTGCGATTACAACGCCATTGGCTATGATAACAATAGGCTTAAATCTTTCTTTTGTACCGGTGAAGGATGTATTTCTGGATTGGAAAATGTATGTATATACTATTTTACGTCTGCTTCTATTTCCAATTGCGGTCTGGTTCGTATTCCGTTTCTTTATAACAGATACCATGTTGCTAAACGTTATGGTAGTAATCTCTGCTATGCCGGTAGCTGCCAACGTTACATTGATTGCCAATGAATACGGAGGCGATTCTGTCACAGTGGCTAAGGCAAACTTTATTACTACTCTGTTATCACTTGGTTCTATTCCAATTTTAGCAGCTCTTATTTTATAAAATAAAATGTTAAGATGTAACTGTATTAACACATAATACTAACATGATTCGGCATACGTATATAGGAAAGAGGAATACTAAATAGTAATCACCAATTAGCTAAATCGTAAAGGAGAATAGTATGTATGTGCTACAAAATTGTTATATCCTTGACTATTTAGATTTGCCCACCATTCCTTGGACGCAGTGCCAGACAGCTACTAGGTTGGATGATTCTATTTTATGGACAGTAAAAAATGAGCCATTTTATGGTGTAAAAGGTTATATTTACGGTAAAATAGGTATTACAGCCAGTGAAGCCATGGACTATATTAAATCCCAATATGAGACTTTGGAGAGACATAGGATGCTTCTTTGTTATCCTTATTTTACTGCTTCAAAAAGCGGAACCATAGATATGACCTATGAGCGGGTCGCCATTGAGGCAGTTGAGGGGAAAATTGAAAACCTTAAGAAAAAGCACAGAGTGGATGAAACTCTGTTATTTCGAGAGGAAGATCTAGAGATTTTTGGGGAGGAAGAATTTCTGACACGAGATGAAACCCTAGAAATAATAGATTATGGCTGTCAGTTAAAGAAAAGATTTGCAGGTGAATTGGAGTATGGGAAGAATATTATTATATATTGGAGTTATGTAGAAGAAACATTACGCAATATGATACCAAAAGGTAATCCAACTCTAGTGTTTCATCAAATAAAGGTATTAGGTGCATAATTCTTTGAAAACTTGTTAAAATATGAAAAAACAGTGAAATAATATGAAATGGACTATCTTTTTTAAATAAAATATGATATAAAAAATGCTATAATGTTATTTGCATCGGTTATCGATGATAAACATTAGGAAAGAGAAGGGAAGATTATGAGAATTAAATTTACAATAGCAGCATTAACCTTATGCATGGGACTTTCACTGGTTGCATGCAGCAAAAGTACTGATAAGGTAAAACCGGATACATCAGCTAAACCGGAAGCTAGTGCAACTGCTTCTGGATCACCAAGTGCGACTGCTGCAGCAGATTCTACAAAGAAGCCAGAGAAGATTTATACGCAAGAACAGGAAATTAAGTTTCAGACTCGTGACATAAGTGGTTATGTAACGCTAGGTGAATATAAAGGTGTTTCTGTAAAAGCTGTAGAAGCAACTGTAACAGATCAGGATGTCGAGGATCAAATTCAAAAAACTTTAAAAGATAATGCCACATATAAGGATACAGCAAAAGGTTACAAAGCAGCTAATGGAGATCAGGTTGTAATAGATTTTGTTGGTAAAGTAAATGGAAAAGCTTTTGACGGAGGCTCTGCTAAGGATCAAACTTTAGTTTTAGGATCTAAACAATTTATAGATGGGTTTGAGGATCAAATTGTTGGTCACAAAGCAGGAACTACGTTTGACATTAATGTAACCTTCCCTGAAAATTATGGAAGCAAAGAGTTAGCAGGAAAAGCAGCTGTATTTACCATTACCTTGGATTCAATTAAAAATACTGTAATTCCAGAGTTAAATGATGCATTTGTAAAGAAACAATCCACAACTTCTAAGACTGTAGCGGAGTATCGTAAGGAAGTAAGAGAAGCTTTAGAAAAGTCCGCAAAAGACTATAAGAAGTCACAAGAAGAGGATGCTGTTTGGAATGCAGTTATTGCAAATTGTACAGTAAAAGAATATCCTGAAGATTTGATTACCTACTATGCTTATAATAGTAAATTACAGATGGTTACACAACTTGCTTCAACTTATAACATTTCTTTAGAGGATTATTTAAAACAGATTAATAAAACCGAGGAAGAGTTTAATAAGGAAAGACAAGAAGATGCTAAAGCTTATATGAAGCAGTTAATGATACTCGAGAGTATTTCGAAGAAGGAAGGTCTTGATGTTACTGATGAACAGTATCAGACTGAACTTAAAAAAGTCTTGGATGCAAATAATATGAAAACGGAAGATGACTTGAAAGGTAAATATGGTAATTTAACAACTACCACATTACGAAAGAGTATTTTATATGATAATGTAACAACATTTCTAGTAAATAATGCAAACATTAAATAAATAATAAGTTCGTAGTATAAGGATGGAAAAGGAGCATAGTTAAATGCTATTTTCTATCCTTTTCTTATTTTTGATTTTTTTCCTCTCGTGCAAGGAATGCCATGACAAAGCCATTTTGTCCTTGACAAAAACGACTTAAAAGTATAGAATGAAATAGTTTTTGCGACTACGAATAAATGCTTTATAGCATAGTGAATAGAGAATTAGGAGGGTCCCCCTTGGCAGATTTAAAGCAAGAGATTACAAAAAGAAGAACGTTTGCAATCATATCCCATCCCGATGCAGGTAAGACAACCTTAACAGAGAAATTCCTTTTATATGGTGGTGCAATTAATCTAGCCGGTAGTGTTAAGGGAAAAAAGACTGCAAAACATGCAGTTTCTGACTGGATGGAAATTGAGAAGGAAAGAGGTATCTCTGTAACATCTTCAGTATTACAGTTTAATTATGATGGATATTGTATTAATATCCTAGATACACCTGGTCATCAAGATTTTTCAGAGGATACTTATCGTACTTTAATGGCAGCAGACTCTGCTGTAATGGTAATCGATGCTTCTAAGGGTGTTGAGGCACAGACCATCAAATTATTTAAGGTATGTGTGATGCGTAGTATTCCTATCTTTACATTTATCAATAAAATGGATAGAGAGGCTAACGACCCATTTGAATTGTTAGGAGAGATTGAGGAAGTACTTGGTATTAAGACCTGCCCGATTAACTGGCCAATTGGCTGTGGTAAAAACTTTAAAGGTGTTTATGACAGACAGACAAAGAAGATTTCCCGTTTTTTGGCTGCTAACAATGGGCAGAAGGAAGTGGAAACCATTGAAGCAGAATTAGGGGATCCAAAGCTAGATGAATTAATAACCAAGGAATATCATGATATTTTGCTGGATGATATAGAATTATTAGATGGAGCCAGTGATGAGTTTGACATAGAGCAGGTGAGCCAAGGGCAATTATCCCCGGTGTTTTTTGGTTCCGCCCTTACCAATTTTGGGGTAGAGACTTTTCTGACACATTTCTTGAATATGACCTCTTCTCCACTTCCAAGAATATCAGATAATGGCATTGTTGACCCATTTAGTGAAGAATTTTCTGCTTTTGTCTTTAAGATACAAGCCAACATGAATAAAGCTCATAGAGACCGAATTGCGTTTATGCGTATCTGCAGTGGCAAGTTTGAGGCAGGAATGGATGTATACCATGTTCAGGGAGACAGAAAGACCAGATTGAGTCAGCCTCAGCAAATGATGGCTGATGAACGTAAGCATGTAGAGGAAGCATATGCAGGAGATATTATTGGTGTCTTTGACCCTGGTATTTTTTCTATTGGAGATACCATAGTTTCTCCAGGTGCCAAGTTTGCTTATGAAGGAATTCCAACCTTTGCGCCCGAGCACTTTGCTAAGGTGCGACAGATGGATACTATGAAGAGAAAACAGTTTATCAAGGGTATTTCCCAGATTGCTCAGGAAGGTGCAATACAGATCTTCCAAGAGTATAACACTGGAATGGAAGAAATTATTGTAGGAGTTGTAGGCGTCCTTCAGTTTGAGGTATTACAATACCGATTGGAGAATGAGTATAACGTAGAGATTCGTTTGGAGCCATTAGCTTACGAGCATATCCGTTGGATAGAAAATGTAGAGATTGATGTTCCAGCTCTTCGTGTCACCTCAGATACGAAGAAAATCAAGGATTTGAAAGGCAATCCGCTGTTGTTATTTGTTCATCCTTGGAGTATTCAGACGGTTCTAGAGAGAAATGAAGGACTGAAATTGGCGGAGTTTAAAAAGAATTAATAGATAGTTCGGATTATTAATTAGGCTTCCTGTTTTTTGGGAAGTCTTTTTGTATAAATAATCGCTCATGGGGGAAGAATTACCTATGGCCATCGTATGCACTGGAATATTCAATGAAGGAATGTTTTCTTGAGATAGTTTTCCGTATATGCTATAATAATATATAGGTATATAGTTTTGTCATGGCAGAGCTTTTCCTATATATAAAGTTACATCCTAAAAGAATATCTAATAAAGGTAGGAGTGATGGTTATGAATAAGATTATTACAATTAGTAGACAGTATGGTAGCGGCGGAAGAGAAATTGGTGAGAAGCTTGCCAAGGAATTAGATGTTCCATTTTATGATAACGAAATTATTACTAGAGCAGCAAAGGAAAGTGGATTTGCTGAGGCAGCATTTCAGCGGGCTGAACAAAAGGCAACCAACAGTTTATTATACTCTATTGCTATGGGATTAAACTCCTATGGAAATCAAGAATTTGGCTTTTCAGCGTTATCTATTGATGATCAAATTTATCTGGCTCAATCAGAGGTAGTACATAAGATGGCAGATGAAGGACCATGTGTTATTGTTGGGAGATGTGCAGATTATCTCTTAAGAGAAAAGAAGAATGTGGTAAATGTATTTATCTGGGCTAAATTGGAATCCAGAGTAAAACGTGCTATAGAAGTTTACGAAATGCCAGCTCAAAAAGCAGCAGAGCAGATATTAAAGATTGATAAGAGAAGAGCTAACTATTATAATTACCATGCAAATGAAAAATGGGGTCGCGCTGATAACTATAATTTGTGTATCCAAAGCGATTTTATAGGAATAGATGCTACTGTAGAATTATTAAAGGATTATATTTTAAAAGGTGAATAGTAAATGAAGTTTGTTAATAAGCTGAATAGAAAATATCTGCAGATATCCTTATATGTAATATTTACTTGTATTGTAATATATTGCCTGAGTCTTGTTGCACGTAATGCACCTAATATTTATTATGTGCTAACAGCAAAGTTAGGAACCATACTGCAGGTACTAAAGCCAATCATAATTGGTTTTGCTTTTGCTTATGTTTTAGATGGGGTAGTAACCTTTATTGAGAAAAAGCTTAAGTGTGTGAGACCATTTAGTCGGATGAAATCTACCAGAGGGTTGGCAGTATTAATTACATTTTTTTTAGTACTGGCGTTCGTGACACTAATCATTGTTCTTTTAGTCTATAGTGTGACTGACCAGATTCGACTTACAAATTTTGATAGCTTAGGGAAGATAATAAAGGATTATTCCGAAAGTTTTAGTAAGTTTACCAAAGAGTTTACAGAAAAGCTTAATAGTCTCAATATTGAATCTAGTGAGATTAATAGGGTGTTGAAGGATGTAAGTCAGACGCTTTTAACTAAGGCCTCCGGCTTTATGTCTGGTTTTGGTAATTCCCTGTCTAACATAACAGGATTCTTTTCAACTTTATTTTTTAGTATCATTATCACTATATATTTGTTAATAGATGGAAAAATGATCAGAGGTATGATTAGCAAGATCAGTCGTGCTTTATTTAGCCAAAAAGCCAATGATAGGATGAGACGCTTTTTACAGGATGCAGATTATGTATTCTCAGGCTATCTAAAGGGAACCTTACTGGACGTAGGTTGTATGATGATTTTGATTAGTACTACTTTGTCTATTGTAGGTGTTAGATTTGCTGTTATAGTAGGTATAATTGCCGGTTTAGGTAATCTGATTCCATATTGTGGACCTTTTATTGCTTATGGTGCATCTGCTGTAATCTGCCTAGTAAATGGAGAAATAACAAAGATGTTCATTGCTATCGTGGCACTAGTAGTAATACAAGCAATAGATGCCAATTTAATTGGACCAAAGTTGCTAAGCCACAGTATTAAGGTTCATCCGCTGTTAGTTATCATTTGCTTAATTATTGGTAATTCCGTTGGCGGACTTTTGGGTATGTTACTTGCAGTACCTGTTGGAGCATTGATTAAAGTGATTTTTATGCGGTTTATTGACAATCGTCTAGCTGTTAAAGAAGGTTCTAACAGAGGAACCACAGGATACCCACCTGATTCTTTAGGCAAAGAGGAAGATTCCAATAAGGATGAGGAGGATATGATTCAATCTGCAGGAAATATTGTAAGTGAGATATCAAAGGAGATAAATAAATAGTAGGTGGAAAGTCCTTAGCTGATAGAGATTTTAGTCTAAGGACTTTTTTATTTGGGTCGAGGTAAAGCCGTAATGTTCTAAGAACCTAGTGTGTGTAAAAGGTCAAATATTTCTTCTGTCATGAGAAACCCGTTATTAGAACATAATATTGATATTTTATGTCAATTCATATATACTAAAGGACATGTAGAAAGCCCTGTAAAGGTTAGAATAGAGTAAGGAGAACAAACATGAGTAAAATTAGAACAAGATATGCACCAAGTCCAACAGGACGTATGCATGTAGGGAACCTAAGAACTGCATTGTACGCTTATTTGATAGCAAAGCATGAAGGTGGAGATTTTTTACTGAGAATTGAAGATACGGATCAGGAACGATATGTGGATGGTGCTACTGAGATTATATATAACACATTACGTGAAACTGGATTAATTCATGACGAAGGTCCTGATAAGGATGGCGGTGTAGGTCCATATGTACAAAGTGAACGTCAGGCTACGGGTCTTTATTTGAAGTATGCGAAAGAGCTGATTGAAAAGGGAGAAGCTTATTATTGCTTCTGTACCAAGGAACGTTTAGAAAGTCTTGCAACCTCCATAGATGGAGAGGGAAAGGAAATTTCCCATTATGATAAGCACTGTCTTCATTTAAGCAGAGAAGAGATTGAAGAGAATCTGAAAAATGGTGTGCCTTATGTAATCAGACAGAATAACCCAGAGGAAGGAGAAACTACCTTCCATGATGTTATTTTCGGGGATATTACAGTAGATAATGTAGAGCTTGACGACATGATTCTTATAAAGTCAGATGGATACCCAACCTATAACTTTGCCAATGTAGTAGACGATCATTTGATGGGTATCACTCATGTGGTTCGTGGTAGTGAATACTTATCCTCTTCACCAAAGTATAATCGTCTTTATGAGGCGTTTGGTTGGGAAGTTCCTGTATATGTTCATTGCCCGGTTATTACTAATGAAGAACATAAGAAATTAAGTAAGAGAAGTGGACATGCCTCCTTTGAAGATTTAATTGAACAAGGCTTTTTGTCAGAGGCAGTAGTCAACTTTGTTGCATTACTAGGATGGAGTGCTCCCAATAATCAAGAGATACTGTCCTTAAGTGAATTAATTGAACTATTTGACTATCATCACATTAACAAATCACCTGCAGTATTTGATATGGTGAAGTTAAAATGGATGAATGGGGAATATATTAAAAATATGGATGAGGATAAATATTTAGAGCTTGCTCTTCCCTATGTAAAAGAAGTCATTAAGAAGGATTTGGATTTGAATAAAATTGCTAACCTGGTTAAAACCAGAATAGAAACCTTCTTAGAGATCGCAGATATGATCGATTTCTTTGATGAAATGCCGGATTATGACATTGCAATGTACACGCACAAGAAGATGAAGACCAATTCTGAGATTTCTCTTGAGGTGTTACAGGAGTTACTTCCTGTGTTAGATGAATTAAATGATTATTCCATTCCTGGAATTGAAGCATGCGTCAAGGACTTCATAGCAAGAAAGGAATGTAAGAACGGGATTGTATTATGGCCACTTCGTACAGCGGTAAGTGGAAAGCAATCTACTCCGGGAGGAGCCTGGGAAATCATGGAGATTATAGGAAAAGAGGAGTCTTTAAGACGAATCAGAGTAGGTATTGACAAGTTAAAAGTGGCAATAGAAGGATAAGAGAACACGTATAATGAAAGTTAATCAATCGCAAAAGGAAGCTATCATGCATAAGGAAGGGCCAATGATGGTGTTGGCAGGTCCTGGGTCAGGAAAGACCTATGTTATCACTTCTAGGGCGAAAGCCTTAATAGAAAAGCATCATGTGGATCCAAACCACATTTTGGTAATAACCTTTACAAAAGCAGCAGCAGTAGAGATGCAGCAACGATTTGAGAGACTAATGGGAAAGCAGCATACGGGGGTGCAATTTGGCACCTTCCATGCTGTTTTCTTTCAAATACTGCGATACGCTTATGGCTTTTCCGCTGCCAATATTATCAGAGAAGAGGAGAAGGCACAGTTCTTTCGAGAATTGATCCGACATATGGAACTGGATTTAGATGACGAAAAGGACTTTATCTCTGGTATTGAGTCTGAAGTCAGTCTGGTAAAGGGAGATATGCTTAGTCTGGATCACTATTATTCCATGAACTGCTCAGAGGAAATCTTTAAGAAGATTTACCACGCCTATGATGACTATCTGAGACGACATAATCAGCTGGATTTTGAAGATATGCTGGTTTTTACCTATGAACTTTTTTCCCAGAGAAAGGACATTCTTGGCCTATGGCAAAAGAAGTTCCAATATATTTTAATTGACGAGTTTCAGGATATTAATACGCTCCAATATAAAATCATACAGATGCTTGCCAAACCACAGGACAATTTATTTATCGTAGGTGATGATGACCAGTCCATTTACAGGTTTCGTGGAGCCAAACCAGAGATTATGCTGAACTTTGAGAAGGATTATCCGAAAGCCAAGCGGGTTTTGTTAGATATAAATTATCGTTCTACGAAGGAGATAATAGACAGTGCAGGGAGATTGATTCGACATAATAAAAAGAGATTCCCTAAGGAAATCAGAACGGCTCACGGACAGGGTGAAAAGGTAAGGCTGGAAGAATTTGCATCCCTACAATTGGAGAATAATAAAATAATAGAAGAAATTAAGGCCTTTTATGAAAAAGGAATTGCCTATCATGAGATGGCAATTCTATTTCGTACCAATATACAACCGAGGAGCTTAATAGAGAAGCTTTTGGAATATAACCTCCCATTTAAAATGAAGGATTCTATTCCTAATATCTATGATCACTGGATTGCCAGAAATCTGATTGACTATATTAATTTTTCCAGAGGGGCGAAAGACCGTTCAAGTTTTTTGCAGATCATGAACCGTCCTAACCGGTATATCAGTCGAGAATGTCTTACTGATACTCACATAGATCTTGGGCAGCTTAAACGTTATTATGCGGATAAAGTGTGGATGTTAGAACGGTTAAATAAGCTGGAATACGACCTTGAGATGATTAAAGGTATGGATCCCTATTCGGCGATTTTCTATATTCGAAAAGCGGTAGGGTATGAGGACTACTTGATAGAATATGCCAAATTTAGGCGCATTAAGATAGATGAGCTGACAGATACTTTAGATGAGATTGCAGAAGCAGCTAAGCCATTTAAAACCTTTGAGGAATGGGTTGTTCATATGGAGGAATACAAAGAGGAGTTGCAAGAACAAAGCCGACACCGCTATGAGAATCAACAGGATGCTATCTCCCTAGCAACCATGCATAGTGCAAAAGGGTTAGAGTATGAAATAGTATTTATCATTGACGCGAATGAGGAGATTACGCCACATCATAAAGCTATTCTGGATGAGGATATAGAAGAGGAGCGACGAATGTTTTATGTCGCTATGACAAGGGCAAAGTCTCTTCTTACTATCTATTGGGTGAAGGAACGGTACAATAAGGAACTGGCGGTATCTCGATTTGTCAGGGAATTGTTTTTAGATTCAGAGGAGCTCTCTATTGGAGTTACTATTTACCATAAGAACTACGGAGAAGGTGTCATCGTAAAGAAGAATGAAGGGAAATTATGGGTCAGATTTAAAAAGATGGAGGGTGAACGGCTCTTAGACATCAACTACTGTTTAAATAACCAGTTAATTCAATTATAAACACAGGGTAGTACGTGATTTAACATGTACTACCCTGTTGTAAAATTCATTTTTCTTACTCTTCATCGTCTTCCATCATGTCTTCGAATTCTTCATCATCAACAAGTTGATCATAAGCATCTGCTACTATTTCAAATTCTTCGTCGTCTTCGATGTTTTCCAACTCTAAATCATCCCCAGATTGTTTGAAACGGTATAAGAATACCTCTTCAGACTCATCGTCTAATGGAAGTAATGCAATGTAATCTCTGTCTTGTACAGGGAATATAGCAACTACTGCACATTCTAATTCTGTATCATCATCCAGAGTCAGGGTTACGGTCATTTCGTCTTCATCTTGAAGACCGTATTGAATATTATTATTTTCGCTCATGTTATTTACCTCAAATTCATAGATTATGATAGAATATGTTCCCTTAGGTAATACGCAGTAATTGGAGTCATGGGTTATAATCGCCTGAAACTCAGGCAGCACTATGTCTATCACATAGTATGAATGTATCAGATTCTTCTATAAAATGCAAGGTATAACCTTTAAAGATATGTAAAATGTGCCGATAATAATAAAGAAAGGTTTGGAACTATGTGATAAATATAGAAAAATATATTGACAATACAGTAAAATAGCATAAAATTAAAAAGTGTAAATCTTTATTAAAGAGAGAGGAGAACATTCGTGGTTACAACCAATGCTAATGATAGCAGACCAAATGACAGCGGACGCAGAGAGTATAGGAACAATAGGGATAATACTTCTCAGAATAGGAATGATTACAGAAATAACCGTCCTTATAACAAAAGCGACCGTCCTTACAACAAAAGTGATCGACCATTTGAAAAAAGTGACAAGCCTTACAACAGGAGTGATCGGCCTTACAACAGGACTGATAGGAATTACACCAGAACTGAGAGGACTGGTGAAGATGGTGAAAGATCCTATAACAGAGGAGACAGACCATTTAATAGGAGTGACAAGCCCTATAATAGAGATGGAGCTGCAAGACCTGTAAATCGTGATAGAAAACCTGGTTCCTACAATAACTATAATAAGGGTAATGACAATAGATATGGTGGTTATAGCAAGGACGAAGATAGTGAGACAAACAGATATTCTAAAGGCAATGGTAAAGACCAGAGAATGAGCAAGTCTTCTAAGGATAAAGAGGTACAACCGGACAAATTCGTTGCTGCAAAGCGTTTGGAAAAGGAAAAGAAAGCGATGCAGAAGAAGAGTCAGGAGAGTAAAAAGGAAAAACAAAATCGTCCGCAGCCTAAGACTAAAAGAGCCAATAATATTGACTGGACAAAGGGATATGAAAATGGTTTATATGGCGATGATGATGATGACTATACAACATATTTATAAGAGATAATAGATACTGGTTGTTGCATACTAATTGCAATAACCAGTTTTTTAATGTTCATAGAAAAGTTCTACTTCAAGGTTGAAGTATTACTATAGATTAGTTTAATATATAAGAAAGGTAATATATTCTATAACGAGGTTACTTATGGAACAGTCAGATACAACACAACTAAATATTGCTCAGAGTCATCCGGTTAAGATATCTGTTCGTAGTTTGGTGGAATTTATTATGCGATCCGGTGACATCAATACATCTTCCATAGGGATTGCGGATAAGGATGCTATGTCGAAGGGAAGCAAGCTACACCGGAAGTTGCAAAGGCGAATGGGTTCTAATTATACAGCAGAATATCCTCTATCCATTGATGTACCAGTTACTTACGAAAACAAAGAGTTTCTGATTACCGTGGATGGACGTGCCGACGGAATTCTTATTGTGGATGAGCAAGAGGATAAACCAGGGGTTTATATCGATGAGATCAAAGGTACCTATCTGGATATAGGCTTTTTAGAGGAGCCATTTAACGTACATCTTGCCCAGGCAAAATGCTATGCCTATATATATGGTCAAAAAATGGGCGAAAAGAGAATTGGAGTACGGATGACCTATGCTCATATTGAGACAGAACTTACTAAATATTTTGAATACACCTATGAAATGACCGAACTTACGGCTTGGTTTCACTGGATTATTATGGAGTATGCCAAATGGGCCAGTATGGAGATGGAATGGCAGAAGGAGAGAGATGCCTCTATAAAGGCTTTGGAGTTCCCATTTTCCTATAGATCAGGTCAGAAGAAACTGGTTACGGGGGTATATCAGACGATACTTCGGGAGAAACGTTTATATTTGGAGGCTCCAACAGGAGTAGGAAAAACCATTTCTACAATTTTTCCTGCAGTAAAAGCTATGGGAGAAGGTTTGGTAGAAAAAATCTTCTATTTAACGGCGAAAACGATTACCAGAACCGTAGCAGAGGAAACTTTTAGTATGATTAAATTAAGTGGAGCAAGACTTAAAGTGGTAACCCTTACTGCTAAGGAGAAGATTTGTATCCAGGAGGAAGTCAAATGTAATCCTGAGGAGTGTAAAAGGGCAAAGGGGCATTATGACCGTGTCAATGATGCTCTGTTTGATTTGGTGAAACATGAGGTGGAAATCAGTAGAGAGATGATTGAGAAATATGCCGAAACCTACGAGGTTTGCCCTTTTGAAATGGCTCTGGATGTATCCTTATGGTGTGATGGTATAATCTGCGATTATAATTATGTATTTGATCCAAGAGTACAGCTGAAGAGATTCTTTATGAATGATAAGAAATCTGATTATGTGTTTTTAATTGATGAAGCACATAATCTAGTTGACCGGGCAAGAGAAATGTATAGCGCAAGACTTGTAAAAGAAGATTTTTTAGAGGTTAAAAGAATTATTAAGGGGAAAGGAAAACAATTAGAGAAACAGCTGGAAGTATGTAATCGTGAACTTTTAAGATGGAAGAGAGAATCAGATACTTATGAAATACTTGATGACATAGATAGTTTTTATTTGCAGGTGCTTCGACTTTCCACGATGTTGTATGAGTTTTTGCGGGAGCATCAGGTTTTTGAGCAAAGAGAGATTGTCTTGAATTTCTATTTTGAAGTAAGTATGTTTCTGGCAATTTATGAGATATGTAATAGTAAATATTTGATTTATACTGATTTTACTGATAAAGGAGAGTTTACAATTACGCTACAATGTATGGACCCTTCCTCCAATATAAATAATTGTTTGGAAAAAGGCAGAAGCGCTATTTTCTTTTCAGCCACCCTCCTTCCTATTGCTTATTACAAGGAACAATTGGCAGGCAGGGAAGAGGATTATGCTATCTACGCTGAGACAGTGTTTGACCCAGAAAAGAGGAGAATTCTTGTGGCAGAGGATGTCAGTACAAAGTACACAAGAAGAACCGAAAGTGAGTATGATAAGGTGACAGAATATATTAGTACCTTTGTGCAAGGAAAAATAGGAAACTACCTGGTATTCTTTCCCTCCTATCAATATATGGAACAGATACTGGGTAGATTCGAAAATAATGCATCTATAGGAACCCTTGTTGTGCAAAATAGTCATATGTCAGAGGAAGAACGGGAGGACTTCCTTGGATTGTTTGAGGAAGAGCCAAAGGAAACAAGAGTCGGTTTCTGTGTTATGGGTGGAATCTTCAGTGAAGGAATAGACTTAAAAGCTGACAGGCTTATTGGCACGGTTATTGTAGGAACAGGACTTCCAATGGTATGTACAGAAAAGGAAATTTTCCGTCAATACTATGAAGAAAAAAAAGGTTCGGGATTTGCTTATTCTTATTTGTACCCAGGAATGAATAAGGTACTTCAATCTAGTGGACGGGTTATTCGTACAGAAGAGGATAGAGGAATTATTCTTTTGTTGGATGAGCGATTTTTACGAAAGGAGTATCTAAGTTTATTTCCACGAGAGTGGTTCCCATATACTATTGTTAATCGGAATAACCTTAAAAATGTAATTGAGAACTTTTGGAAGTAAGACGAAAGGCTTCTCTGGAAAGAGAAGCCTTTAAATTATTTTGCATATTTTTTAAGTTGTGCACTGATTTCTTTTACAGTAGTTGATGGAGTATAAGTCTCGGATGAAAATAGCATCTCATGGAGTTTGATTACATCTTGTTCTAGGTCTTTCGCTATTACAACGGAGGCTCCATCGACTGTTGCGCCTGTTTTCTCAAAAGGAAAGCCACTATCTTTTGCTATTTCTAAGGAAAAAACATCTTTTGCAATGCTTAATATATCAGTAGTGGAAAGATCTGTCGCAACCTGAGGAAGCATAGTGTCAATTACCTTATTTAAAGTAGGTAGGGTTGAGGATTTGGCCTTAGATAACACAGCCATCATTACCGTTCTCTGTCTTTGAGTTCGTCTATAATCACTACCTGAAGTTTTACGGATACGGCTATAGGCCAGTGCCTGTGTACCATCCAAATTGTAAGTTCCTGCTTTCTTAATCAATGGTGAGTTAGTTTTGTTCAATTTGTTACCGTCTTTTATATTTTTATTTAGTGCTTGGATCTCATCATCTTCAATCTTAATCTTTACACCATCCAGAAGATTGACAAGGTTTGTAACTGAAGAAAAGTTTACGGTAACAAAATCTCTAATATCTAGGTCCAACATTCGGTTTAAGGTGCTTACAGCCAGTTGTGGACCACCTTTTGCATAGGCAGAATTAATTTTTCTAAAGCCGGCACCTTCAATATCTGCTAAAGTATCTCGATAAACGGATATAAGGTTAACATCCTTTGTTTTCTTATTGATACTTGCGATAATAATAGAATCGCTTCTTGTATTTTTTAACAAGTCATTTTTTCTGGAATCTACTCCGAAAACTGCTATGTTCCAATAACCTTCTATGTTGTCGTCAGTAAAGGCGTTTTGCTCATTTATCAATGCATCTTCATTTAAGTTATAGTGGATACGTTTGCCTAACTTATCATTGATCCAAATTACAATTACCAGAGCAATTGAAAGCAAAAATATAATGGAAATTAATACACCTTTTAAACGTTTGCGTCTTTTTTTTGTATTTTTCATAGGCCTGTCCTTTCTATCATAATATAATATAAAGATAGATTACTATTTATTAGAGTTTCTAAATCATTTATTTATGATACATGAAACAACAGGAAACTACAACAGGTAAACTCTTAATATTTTCTAATTTATTTAAGGATTTCTTCACAATCTTATCACAATTGATTGTTAGGATAGTAACATCAAAATAAATAACAAAGAATCAATTTATATAATTTTAGTAATGCTTTACTAGGACTTTATATCCTAATAGCGTTAGAAAGGAAGGTATATTATGGAAGATAGAGATTACAGGGATAATAGTAATGATGAATTAAATAAAACTGACCTCCTAGAACATGCCAGTGATAATTCTGCATATAAGCCAAACTTTGAGACTGAATTTACTGATCCTGTTAGAAGGGAGAGAAGACAGGAAGAGGTACCATATAATCCTACCTACACTTATTCCAATAATGTAGGTAATAATAATTCTGGCTACAACAATGGAAACTATAATAATTCTGGCTATAACAATGGAAACTATAACAATCCAGGTTATAACACCCCATATTATAGCAATCCAAGCTATAATGAAGCAGGCTACAATAAAGGATACTATAGTAACTCAGGTAATTATAATACGGGTTATAATAATCAGTATTTTAGAGGTAATGAAGACAATCCATATTCTTCAAATGGTAATGATAGTGGACAGACTCCTCCAAAAAAGAATAAGAAAAAGAGAATTGGTTTAAAAATTACTGTAGGAGTTTTAGTTGCAGTGTTTATGGGATTTGGCAGTTATGGTGTATATGAACATTTTTTTGTGGATACCAACAAATCGCCAGCAGTTGCAGAAAAAGATATTAATAATACGGATGATGTAGTAATTGGGCAAACCACAGTTACAGATGCTGTCAGCGACAACAAGGTAGTTACAGTTTCAGAAAATACTCAACCAGCTATCGTGGCAATCAATAGTACTGTGACTACCAATAATGGGTGGGGACAGCCATATGAAGCGAAAGGCAGTGGTTCTGGTATTATTATAAAACAAACAGATACTACGCTTTTAATTGCTACGAATAACCATGTTGTAGAAGGAGCAAGCAATATTGATGTTGTCTTTATTGACGGTAAATCAGTAGCAGCAAAGATAAAAGGTACAGACTCCACTTCGGATTTGGCAGTTGTAGAGGTCAAACTATCAGATGTTTCGGCTGCAACATTAAAGAGTATAAAAGTTGCTACTTTAGGAGATTCCAAAAATGTTAAAGTTGGTGAGATGGTAGTAGCAATTGGTAATGCCCTTGGCTACGGACAATCTGTTACAGTTGGTTATATCAGTGCCAAGGAACGTGAGGTTACCATTGACAAAAACAAAATGATGTTATTACAGACAGATGCAGCGATTAATCCTGGTAACAGTGGAGGGGCTTTGTTAAACCTTAGTGGTGAGGTCATTGGAATTAACAGTGCCAAATTTACATCTGAAGAGGTTGAAGGAATGGGTTATGCTATTCCTATTTCAAAAGCCATTCCAATTATTAATGAGTTAGTAGATAGAGAAGTCCTTAAGGAAGAGGAAAAAGGATATATTGGTATAACTGGTTCCACAGTTACTGATGAAATGCATTCTTCTTTAAACTATCCATATGGTGTTTATGTTGCAGAGGTAGCAAAGGGTGGGGCAGCTGAGAAGGCTGGTATTAAATCCTATGATATCATTACTAAGTTGAATGGTAATGAGATTACTACTATAGATGGATTTAAGGAACGTTTAAATTCTTATCGTGCTGGTACAGAGGTTAAGATAAGCGTTCAGAGAATTGAAAATGGTGTATATGTAGAAAAGACATTTAAGGTAACTTTACAGGACCAGAAAGTATTAAATGGTCTTCAGCCTAACAAAGATTCTGGTAATGCAGGTGACAATGACAAGGGAGGTAATACAAACCCTTATGGTAACGGTGGAAGTAATCCATACGGTGATGATGGAAGTAATCCTTATGGTTCTGATGACTGGCCTTGGAGCTTATTCCAGTAATCCTTTTGCACTTGTGTATCAATCCTAGTTGCGCTATAATGTTACTCATATATTAAGAAACAAGTAATTAGAGATTGATTCAAGAAGAATGAGGAGTAATTTGTATGATAGATGATAACGAAACAAAGGATAAAGACAAAGAGTTTGAGGATATTTGCTATATATGCAGACGTCCTGAAAGCAAAGCTGGCAAGATGATTCATATTCCAAATAATATATGTATTTGCAAGGACTGCATGCAAAAGACATTTGACACTATGAGTAATAGTAATATGCCTTATATGGATATGATGCGAGTGGATCCTTCCATGATGCAGTTTAATAATATAAAAAATGAGGTTCCTAAGAGTCAAAAACTAAAGAAGAAGGTGGAGAAGGAAGATAAGCCAGTTTTAGATATTCGGAATATTCCGGCGCCTCACATAATAAAAGCTCAACTAGATGATTTCATCATAGGGCAGGAATATGCAAAAAAAGTGATAAGCGTAGCAGTATACAATCACTATAAAAGAGTGGCAACGGATACCATGGATGAGATAGAGATTGAAAAGTCCAACATGCTGATGATTGGGCCAACCGGCTGTGGTAAGACATATTTGGTTAAGACTCTGGCACGACTGCTTAAAGTACCTTTAGCCATTACAGATGCTACCTCTTTAACAGAAGCAGGATATATCGGTGATGATGTGGAAAGCGTTCTGTCAAAACTTTTGGCAGCAGCTGATAATGATGTGGAAAAAGCGGAGCGAGGTATCATTTTTATTGATGAGATCGACAAGATTGCGAAGAAGAAGAGTACTACCAATCGGGATGTAAGTGGAGAATCTGTTCAGCAGGGACTTTTAAAGCTATTGGAAGGCAGTGAGGTAGAGGTTCCGGTTGGAGCAACCAGTAAGAATGCGATGGTTCCTTTAACCAGTATGAACACCCGTAATATTTTATTTATTTGTGGTGGAGCTTTTCCAGACCTGGATACGATAATAAAAAATCGGTTAAACAAGAAAACTTCCATTGGATTTAACGCTAATCTAAAGGACAAATACGATAAGGATCCTAACATTCTTTCTAAGGTAAACCTTGAAGATTTAAGGGAATTTGGTATGATACCTGAATTCCTAGGGCGTCTTCCAATCCTCTTTACCTTACAGGGACTTAGCAGAGATATGTTAGTAAAGATATTACAAGAGCCAAAGAATGCTATTTTGAAACAGTATCAAAAACTGTTAGCCTTAGATGAAGTAGATCTTACCTTTGAACAGGAAGCATTAGAGGCTATTGCCGACAGAGCATTAGAGAAGAAAACTGGTGCGAGAGCCTTAAGAGCCATCATCGAGGAATTTATGCTAGATATTATGTATGAGATTCCAAAGGATGATAATATTGGGCGGGTTATTATTACCAAAGATTATATTGAGAAAAAGGGTGCTCCTTTAATCGAGATGCGTGGTAGTGGGAAGCATTTGCCAGGTCCGAGTGACAAGGTTGGAATTGAATAAATTATATTTTCTCCCTTTTGATGCAATTCATCTATAAATTGCGTCAAAAGGGAGTTTTTTTATGCATATACTAATTATAAATAAAAGTATAGGATGTTATTATGGATACAGAAAACTTAAGGGAATGTCAAAAGGCAATATATTCACAATCGTATGGAGATTTTATTGTAGATTATTATAAGAATGTGGAGAACCTAAAAGACACGTATAATATTACATGTCTACAGGAGGTAGAAGGCCGATTTCAGATAGCTCATGCACCTAATATCAATAATAGTGCGATTGATATTGTTAAAAATGGATATCGCTCTATACCAAAACTATATGGACTAATGGATACCTCCAATATAGAGGAGAGTGGTGTTTACCGTATAAGAAGGTTGCCTTACCTGGATTTACTTGGGCAAGGGGTGCTGATTGGAATCATTGACACCGGAATTGACTATGAAAATCCACTGTTTATTAATGCTGACAATACCAGTCGGATACGTTCTATCTGGGATCAGACCATACAAACGGGGAATACACCTGCCAATATCCTTTATGGGACTGAGTATACCAAGGAGGAGATTGATGATGCTTTACAGAATTCAACACCATCTTCTATAGTTCCAACCACTGATGAGGATGGACATGGTACTTTCCTTGCGGGTGTTATTGCAGGAAAGGAAGACCTGACTAATGATTTTACTGGAATTGTACCCCAGGCAGAGTTGGTAGTTGTGAAACTAAAACCGGCGAAGAATTATTTACGAGAGTTTTTTGGAGTAAAAGAAGGAGCAGTGGCATTTCAGGAAAATGATATTATGATGGCTCTTCGCTATCTAATAGATCAGTCTGTGAAACTAGATAAACCTATTTCAATATGTATTGGTCTTGGAAGTAATTCAGGAGATCATGATGGTGTTAGTCCGCTCTCCACATACCTAGATACTCTGGCCAATTTAAATGGAGTATGCATAAGCACGGCAGCAGGAAATGAAGGAAATGCTGATAACCACTACCAAGGGGATATTGCGTATAATACCTTTGAGGATGTGGAAGTCAATGTAGGTCCGAATGATAAAAAGTTGACATTGGAGCTTTGGTCAGTAGCCCCAAGTTTATTCTCTGTGGCTATTATTTCGCCAAGTGGAGAACTGGCAGAAAAGATTCCAGCAAGGGCAAATCTTAGTGTTAAGGTTACCTTTGTGCTAGAACCAACTACTATCAATGTGACCTATGGAATTACGGATACTGCCAGTGGTAACGAAGTGATTATCATACAGTTTCAGGATATGGTTCCAGGGATATGGAGAATACGTGTTTACAATGAATATACGGTAGGTACCGTCTATAATATATGGATGCAGATCTCTCAATTTATTACGGAGGACACAAAGTTTTTATTGCCGACCCCTTATATAACGTTAGTGGAGACTGGAACTACTAGTAAGGTTATTTCTACTACAGCTTATAATCATGCTAATAACAGTTTATATCTGGATTCCTCTAGAGGATACACTTTGTCTGGAAGGATTAAACCTGATATTACATCACCAGGAGTTAATATATCTGGACCTGTTGGCCGGAATGAGTTCGGTGTGAAATCAGGGACTTCAATTGCAGCAGCCCACACTACTGGGATAGGTGCAATCTTCCTCCAGTGGGGGCTTGTAGAAAAGAATCGAACGTCTATGAATACAAGTGAGATAAAAGCAATTCTGATTAAAGGTGCCACTAGGACGGATCGTACCTATCCGAGTAGAGATTGGGGCTATGGAACCATTAACGCATTTCAGGCATTTGAAAGTCTTAGAATGAAAGTGTGAAAAAAGGGATATTTGATATATTAGATTTACTTGTTTATTTATAAAA
This sequence comes from Bacillota bacterium, assembly GCA_023411225.1. Taxonomy (GTDB): domain Bacteria; phylum Bacillota; class Clostridia; order Lachnospirales; family Lachnospiraceae; genus KM106-2. The sequence continues at coordinate 21,882 of JAEYPA010000183.1, read as the reverse complement.
ATCTATTTATAATGAGATTTGTAAGATATGTATATAAAGATTTTAAGAAGCCGTAGAAAGAGAGTGAACGACATATGAGCGAACAATTTGTACCTGAAATCGAAGGTAACCTACGTAAACATATGATTCGTGTACCAAAGGTAATAGAGCAGGTCAGTGGCATCAGAATATTTGGTAAATTAATAAAGTCTTTGGTATTCTCAACAGATGTTGCTACTATTCGTAACTGTAATGCAAATGCGGTAATAGCAGTATACCCGTTTACTCCACAGCCAATCATTACTCATTCCATTATTAATTGTTCAGATGTACCTGTTTTTTGTGGAGTGGGAGGAGGCACTACTACGGGTAAACGTGTAACTAATCTGGCAGAGGATGCGGAGTTTCAAGGAGCAATGGGAGTGGTAGTCAATGCTCCTACACCAAATGAAACCATTGCTTATCTTAGGGATAAGATCGAGATTCCAATCGTTATTACAGTGGCTACAGATGAGACGGATATCGGAAAGCGTCTGGAAGCTGGAGCCTCTATACTTAATGTGTCGGGTGGAGTTAATACTGTTGCGATTGTAAGACATATAAGAAAGAATTTTCCTGAGGTTCCTATAATTGCCACAGGTGGTCCTACAGATGAAACCATACTAAGAACCATTGATGCTGGAGCCAACGCCATTACGTATACTCCACCAACTACAGGAGAGATTTTTCGAGATTTGATGGTGAAATACCGAAGTACTGGGAATTTGAATTATTAATTGTCCAACTCAGCTCTTGAATTCAATGAGGGCAGAGAATATAATATAATACAAGGAAATAATCTATTATCTCAGGGGGAGTACAGATGAAATGGCTTATTAGAAGGAATGTAAAGCTTAAGGGGCGTAATAGTGTAGATAACCAACAGGCGACTATGTTTCTTGCATCAAAAGAATTAGATAAGCAGGTAGAAGACAGTCAGGCTGAGACAGATTATGAAATTGTGGAGGTTGAGATTAAACCGGCCCATATTATCTGCCCAGACTGTGGAGGAATTACTATTGAAGGCCTCGATTATTGTCATAAATGTGGTGGTGAGTTAAAGCCCTCAGATTGATATAAGCTATAGACTTGTTTATATGTGATAAAAGAAACCCAGTTGATTACTATTGTTGATTGGGTTTTTTTGTTACTTTGTTATAAAAATAGTGTTATATCAATACTTTTCTAAGTTATTACTTTAGTTTGTTAAAATAATTGATTTATTCCTTGATAAACAAAGGGCTTCTGTGATATTATTGTACACGAGTTATTTTATTTATTGATAGTTTCTGACTTGTTTTGATAATGATAATATGGTTCTTCATATTATACATAAATCATATGGTTATCAAAAAAAGTTAGTTCTATAAATTGCAATTCACTAAGTCTTAGAAGGAAGACTTAGATAGAAGGAGGAAAAAGAATATGAAGAAGAAGATTCTTAGTTTAGTGCTTGTTGTAGCTATGATTACCTCATTAGCTAGCTGTGGCTCGGCTAATGGAGGTAGCACCAGTAAAGGAAGCGCTGCCCCAGATAATGGATCCTCTGATAAAGGTTCCGATTCTGGTACATTTGTAATTGGTGGTATTGGACCTCTTACCAAGGACGCAGCTGTTTATGGCACTAGTGTTAAGCAGGGTGCTGAGGTTGCTGTAAAAGAAATCAACGATGCAGGTGGCATCAAAGTAGGAGATAAGACTCTTAAGGTTGAGTTACAATTTGAAGATGATGAAGCAAGTGCAGAAAAATCTCCAAATGCTTACAACGCTTTAGCTGACAAGGCTAATGTTATTATGGGAGCTGTAACAAGTGACGCATGTATTGCCATTACTGATTTAACTAAGCAGGATAATATGCTTCAGATTACACCATCTGGATCTGCTCAGGAATGTACAAAGAATGATAATAACTTCAGACTTTGCTTCACAGATCCACTTCAGGGTAAGACAATGGCTAAACTTGCAGTAAGTGATTTGAACTATAAGAAAGTTGCTGTTATTTTCAACAACTCTGATCCTTACAGTTCAGGTATGAAGGATGCTTTTGTTGAAGAAGTTAAGAATTTAGGTGGAGAAGTAGTTGCTGAAGAAGGTTTCAATGCCAATGATGTTGACTTCAATACACAGTTGACAAAGATTAAAAGTACAGATGCTCAGTGTATCTTCGTACCTTCCTACTATAAGGAAGCTGGTTTAATTACTACTCAGGCAGCTGCTAAAGGAATAAAACTTCCATTCCTAGGCGGTGATGGTTGGGATGGCGTTATTGATCAGGTTCAGGATAAAGCTGTACTAGAAGGTGCAATTTTCTTAAGCCCATTTCTTTCCTCTAACCCAGACGAAAAGATTCAGAAATTTGTAAAGGCTTATGAAGCAGCATATAAGGCAACTCCTGACCAGTTTGCAGCAGATGGGTATGATACTGTATATACTTTTAAAGCAGCAGTAGAAAAAGCTGGATCCATAGATTCAAGTGAAATGATTAAGGCTATGACAGAGATTACTGTGGAAGGTGTTACAGGAACTATGACATTCACAGCAGACGGTGAACCTAATAAGGAAGCACAATTTGTAGTAATCAAGGATGGAAAGTATACTGCTAAATAAGTAGTTGAAACCAATGTTATAGTTATTAATATAAAGGAATGAACGGAAGGTCTTGATTTCCTTTCGTTCATTCACTTTTCAATTGCGGAATCACTGAACGTAGTGATTGCTATAATTAGTACATATTAAATGAATCTTTAATAATGTTGTCATAACGTGTCCTAATTATAGCAATCATATGCTATATTCGCAGTTGCATTTAAACTAAGCAAAAGAGGTGTGGTTATGCAGGATTTTTTAGAAAATATTATTAATGGGTTGACCTCAGGAAGCTTATATGCATTGATTGCGTTAGGTTATACCATGGTATATGGAATTGCCAAGATGATTAACTTTGCACATGGAGATATTATCATGGTTGGAGCATACACAGTAGCTGTGTGTGCTGGGGTTAGCGGAATGCCTATATGGCTGACTATTATTCTGGCAGTCGTTATATGTGGTATTTTGGGTGTTGCAATTGAAAAAGTGGCCTATAAACCTTTACGTAATGCTCCGACATTAGCAGTGTTGATTACAGCAATCGGTGTCAGCTATTTCCTGGAGAATTTATGCCAGACGATATTCGGTGCAAATCCAAAAACAGTTACATCATTAATCCCAACAGGAGGTGTTACTGTAGGGAAGATTACTATTTCATATACGACTATTACCACAATTGTAATTACGGTAGTGGTAATGATTGTATTAAATGTATTTATTAAAAAGACAAGATTAGGTAGTGCAATGCGTGCTGTGTCTGAAGACAAGGGAGCAGCTACTTTAATGGGAATCAATTCAAACAGAATTATTTCCATTACGTTCGCTATTGGTTCAGCCCTAGCCGGTGTTGCCGGTATTCTATATGTATGTCAGTATCAAACCATTCAGCCTACTATGGGTGCTCTTCCAGGTATTAAAGCCTTTGTTGCAGCCGTTATCGGTGGTATCGGAAGTGTTCCAGGTGCCATGATTGGTGGTATAGGACTTGGATTATTAGAAGCAATGACTAAGGCTTATATCAGTACTACATTATTAGATGCTATTGTATTTGGTATTCTGATTTTAGTATTGTTATTTATGCCTACAGGATTACTGGGCTCAAAGAGAGCAGAGAAAGTGTAGGTGGAAGAACGTGGATACTAATATTTATAAAAATAATAGAAAAAGATTATTTATTAGCATAATAAAAAATACTGTAATTGCGACAGCAATTGGAGTTCTTCTAATTCTTCTTGTGGAAATGGGAGTTTTAAATCGTCAGTACATAAATTTACTGCCACAGCTTGGCTATTATGTGATACTAACGGTTTCTCTTAATCTGATTAGTGGTTTCTTAGGTGAACTTACTTTAGGACATGCGGCATTTATGTCCTGTGGAGCCTATATCAGCTCCTTAATCACTTTAAATTTGAACTTGGGTTGGTTCCCATCCATTATGGTTGCTATGCTTGCAGGTGGAATCTGTGCGGCAATCTTAAGTTTCTTCTTTAGACTTGCTGTAATCAGATTAAGTGGGGATTATCTTGCTATTGTAACTCTTGCTTTAGGTGAAATTATAAAATCCATTTTCAACTATATGGAAAACATTACCGGTGGACCTCAGGGACTTAAGAATTCGACTTACTATACCAGTAAACAACATTATCTGTTTATATACATTATTGTCGTAGTATGCGTTATCTTTATGTCCTGTCTGATCAAGACAAGACTTGGTCGTGCCATTCGTGCTGTACGTGATAATGAGATTGCTGCTGAGGCAACCGGCGTTCCAATTAATAAGATTAAAATCATTACTTTTGTTATTTCCGCATTTTTTGCAGGTGTAGCAGGCGTAATTTATGCACATAACTTAAATATTATTAAGCCAAGCTATTTTGATTACAATATGTCCATCAACATTCTATTGATAGCTGTTTTAGGTGGACTGGGTAGTATAAAAGGTTCCATTATTTCAGTTATAGTAATAGTATTATTACCTGAGATGTTACGTGTAATCGGTGATTACCGTATGCTTATTTATTCTCTGGCATTAATTATTATTATGATTTTTAACCATTCTAAATTGAAAAAACGCTTAACGGATAGTGGAAAGCTTCCAAGCTTCTCAAAGTTAAAATTTAAGAAGAAAAGGGAGGAGGCATAGATATGGCATTATTAGAGGTAAAGAATCTAGGTATCTCCTTTGGTGGGTTACGAGCAGTAGATAAATTCAATGTATCTATTGAAAAAGGTGCGTTATATGGTCTAATTGGACCAAATGGGGCCGGAAAGACAACTATCTTTAATCTTCTTACTGGTGTATACAAGCCAACAGATGGTTCTATTCATCTAGATGGAAAAAGTGTAGTGGGAATGAAACCACATACCATTTGTCATAATGGTATTGCAAGAACCTTTCAGAATATTCGTCTGTTTGGAAAGATGACAGTATTAGATAATGTTAAAGTTGGTTTTTATAATAAACATCCATATAGCATGTTTGCAGGTGTATTGAAGTTTCCAGTGTTGAAAAAGGAGTCCACTATGGATACTAAGGCCATGGAGATTCTTCAAGTATTTGGTCTGGATGGTTATGCCGATGTATTAGCAAGTAATCTACCTTATGGTAAGCAAAGAAAATTGGAGATTGCCAGAGCACTTGCTACTGAGCCAAAACTGTTACTATTAGATGAGCCTGCTGCAGGTATGAATCCAAATGAAACATTAGAACTTATGGATACCATACGTTTAGTTCGTGATAAATTTGATGTAACAATCCTACTTATCGAACATGATATGAATCTTGTTTCTGGAATTTGTGAGGAGATTACTGTACTTAATTTTGGTACAGTGCTGACTGCAGGTAAACCAGAGGAGGTATTAAACGACCCAGCAGTAATTACTGCATATTTAGGAGAATAGGAGGTTGCCATGAGTTTATTAACTGTAAAAGATTTGGAAGTTTATTACGGAGTAATTCAGGCAATTAAAGGTATATCCTTTGAAGTTAATGAAGGTGAGGTTATTGCCCTAATAGGTGCCAATGGTGCTGGTAAGACAACAACCTTACATACAATTACCGGATTGGTAAATGCCAAAAAAGGCTCTATTGTATACAATGGTAAGGAATTGACAAAGGTACCAGCCCATAAGATTGTATCTATGGGAATGGCACATGTTCCAGAAGGCAGGCGTATTTTTGCAGAATTAACAGTATTAGAAAATCTTCGTATGGGTGCATTTACAAGAACAAACCAGAAAGAAATTGAGGATTCTCTTAAGATGGTGTATAAGAGATTCCCACGTTTGGAAGAGAGAAAAAACCAGACAGGAGGAACTTTGAGTGGTGGGGAACAGCAGATGCTTGCAATTGGCCGAGCACTGATGTCAAAGCCAAGAATAATCCTTATGGATGAACCATCCATGGGACTTTCTCCAATTTTCGTTAGTGAAATCTTTGATATAATAAAAGAAATTAGTGCAAGTGGAACTACTGTTCTATTGGTAGAGCAGAATGCAAAGAAAGCATTAGAGATTGCTAATCGTGCATATGTATTAGAAACTGGGAAAATTGTTCTTTCTGGTGATGCCAAGGAAATGATGAATAATGCTTCAGTAAAAAAAGCTTATTTGGGAGAATAGGAGGCGTAAGTATGAAGAATTATGTGATTACTATTACCCGAGGTTATGGAAGTGGCGGACGTACTATGGGACAAATGCTGGCCAAGGAATTAGGAATTGGCTATTATGACAGGGAATTGCTTCGTATGGCATCCGATCAGAGTGGCATCAATGAGCAGTTGTTTGCCAAAGCTGATGAACAGGTAAAGAATAGTCTTTTATACAAAATCGTTAAGAAGACTTATAAGGGAGAATTGATTCCACCTGATAGCGAAGATTTTATTTCCAATGATAATCTGTTCAATTACCAAGCTAAGGTAATTCGTCAGCTGGCGGAGAGTGAATCCTGTGTAATTGTTGGGCGCTGTGCAGATTATATACTAAAGGACATGGATAATGTGATTCGTGTGTTTGTTCATGCACCGTTGAAAGCATGCATTGATCGTTTAGAGGAGATGTATGGAGAGGACCGCAAAGAGCTAGAGAAGAAGATTATTTCCATAGATAAGAGAAGGGCTGCCTACTATGAGTATTTTACTGGTACTCATTGGAATAATGCAGAAAATTATGACCTTTGTGTCAATACCAGCTCTTTAAGTTTTGAAAAAGGTGTGGAAATAATTAAGTCATATCTAGATATTAAATTAAAGTAAAAGTTGTATGGTAATGTTTTATCAAAAAGCACTAGGGAGTATTGCTGTACCCTAGTGCTTATTTCAATCGTAGAAAGTCCATGTTTCTATTAATACTTGAAAACTAGAAGGTCAATGTGTATACTAGGTGAAAGGTATAATTTGGTATTATTTATCTTGAAAGAAGATAAGACTCTCACCTTAGGCAGGTAGTGAGAATGAAGGAAACTAGGTAAAAGAAAGGAAGGGTAAAGATGATTGCTGATAAGATGAAAGGGCTTGTGGCCAACAGTAGTATAATTCGTGCTATGTTTGAAGAAGGAGAAAAGATGGCTGCTCAGTTTGGTGCTGAGAATGTCTATGATTTTAGTATAGGTAATCCAAGTGTAGAGCCTCCGAAGCAAGTAAAACAGGCGATTATTGATATTTTGAATTCAGAGAATTCCATGGAGGTTCATGGTTATATGGTAAATTCCGGATATGAAAGTGTCCGTAATACCATTGCTGAATCCTTAAACAGGAAGTTTGAGACCAATTTTTCTAGCAATAATATCATTATGACTGTAGGTGCTGCCGGTGGTCTTAATGTTATTTTAAAGACTTTGCTAAACCCAGGGGAAGAGGTAGTAACTTTTGCTCCATACTTTGGTGAGTATAAGAACTATGTTTCTAACTATGATTGCAATTTGATTGCGGTTGCTCCAGATACAACAAGCTTTCAACCTGATATAGAAGGTCTTCGTGCCGCTTTAACAGTAAATACTAAGGCAGTTATAGTGAATACGCCTAATAATCCAACTGGTGTGGTGTACTCAGAAACTACCATTAAGGCTATTGCAAAAGTGTTGGAAGACAAAGAGAAGGAATTTGGAACAACCATTTATCTTTTGTCTGATGAGCCATATCGAGAACTGGCTTATGATGGCGTTGAGGTTCCTTACCTTACCAAGTATTATAACAATACAATTGTATGTTATTCCTACAGCAAGTCCTTGTCACTTCCTGGAGAGCGTATCGGATATTTGGTAATTCCAAATGAAGTGGATGATTATGAGGATGTGTTTGGTGCAGCTAATGTGGCAAACCGAATCCTAGGCTTTGTTAATGCACCATCTTTGATTCAAAAAGTAGTTGCAAGGTGCATAGATGCTGAAGTGGATGTGGAAGTTTACAATCGTAACCGTGAGCTTTTCTACAATGGTTTATTAAAGCTTGGATATTCCTGTGTAAAGCCACAGGGTGCTTTCTATCTCTTTGTTAAGAGTTTAGAACCAGATGATAAGGCCTTTGCTCAGGCTGCAAAGAAGTATAACCTTCTTATTGTTCCAGGTTCTGCCTTTGGTTGCCCTGGCTATGTACGTATTGCATACTGCGTCGATTATGATATGATTAAGAGATCTTTAGGTGCATTTGAGAAGCTGGCAAAGGATTACTTAGGTTAGTATTCGGTTATACATAATGTGCCAGAGTAAGAGAGAGGAATGATGAAATGAAACCATGGGAAGCCAATATACGTAAGGTGGAGCCCTATGTTCCGGGAGAACAACCTAATATATCAGATATAATCAAACTGAACACCAATGAGAATCCGTATCCTCCTGCACCAGGAGTGAAAGAAATAATTGAAAATATGGATGTAGACAGACTCCGATTGTATCCAGATCCTCTATGCAATTCTTTGGTAAGTGTGTTGGCAGAGTTTTATGGACTGGAAAGGAATCAAGTATTTGTAGGCGTTGGGTCAGATGATGTTCTTTCTACAGCATTTATGACGTTTTTTAATAGTAAGAAACCTATTTTATTTCCAGACATTACTTATTCCTTCTATGACGTTTGGGCCAATGTTCATCGAATTCCATATGAACAGATTCCATTAGACGAGAGCTTCAGAATTTGTAAGGAGGACTACTATAAAGAAAATGGAGGGGTAGTCATTGCCAATCCTAATGCTCCAACCTCCATATGCGAACCCCTTACTTTTATCGAAGATATTTTAAAGCATAATCAGGATGTGGTAGTTATTGTGGATGAAGCATACATTGACTTTGGCGGGGAATCTGCAATCAAGCTAATTAATAAATATGAGAATTTGCTGGTGGTTCAAACTTTTAGTAAATCTCGCTCTATGGCTGGTATCCGTATTGGGTACTGTATGGGAAATCCGGATTTGATTAAGGCCATTAATGATGTGAAGTATTCCATAAATTCCTATACATTGAATACAACCTCTCTTTTGGCAGGGGTTGAAGCAGTGAAGGATAAGGATCATTTCTACGGTAATATTAATAAAATTATCGGTACTAGAGATAGGACGAAGAGGGAATTAGAAAGACTTGGTTTTGTGATAGCGGATTCTAAGGCAAACTTTTTATTTGCTACACATCCAGCTCTTGATTGTAATGATTTATTTTTGTGGCTACGGGAGCAACATATTTATGTACGTCATTTTGACACAGCAAGGATTATGAATTACTTAAGAATCAGCATAGGTACCGATGAGGAAATGGACCGTTTGATTGTGGCCATAAAGGAGTATCAGTCTCAGTAGTAGAGACAGAGATAAGGGGGAACCTGTGTGAAAATATTAATTGCTGAGGATGATTTTGCCAGTAGAAGCTTTATGCTTCGTATGTTAGAACAATATGGAAAATGTGATATTACAGTAGATGGGATGGAAGCCATTGAGGCTGTTTTGATAGCTATTGAGGATGGGGAGCCTTATGATCTCATTTGTCTGGATATCATGATGCCAGAGCTGGATGGGTATGAAGCCCTAAAACAGATAAGAAAGTTAGAGGAAGACGCAAAGATACTGGAGAATAACAGAAGTAAGGTTATTATGACCACTGCATTAACAGATGGTCGTAATGTGCAAAAGGCGTTTCAGCTTGGTTGCATTGCTTATGCGGGCAAGCCTATTGATCCTCAGAAATTTCAAAATGAATTAAAAAAACTGTCTCTGATTTAGGGACAGTTTTTTGATGTAAAGTCATTTCATTCTCACTTTTCTTTCTGCTGGGTAGATAGATTGAGAAAAATTACGAACTGTAGGGATACGGTAAAGCACAGGAAACATGATGGTAGAAATCAAAATACCAAAGAAATTCTGTACCAGATTCCCTGGAATTCCGGCAGCAGCACTCATTCCAAGGCCCATGACAGACATATCATATAAAAAATAACACGAAGTTACTACAATTCCTGTACCTATACCCCCTAGGGATACAGAGATAACGCGTATTAGGGGTTTCTTAGTTATATTACTAACCCCTTTATATATCAACCAAGCAGCAATTGCTGCAGTTGATTTAATAAGTAGCGTGGCAATAGCGTATGAAGTATATCCTAAGAATAAGTCAGCAAACATAGAACCGATTCCAGCAGCCATACCACCATAAAGTGGTCCAAGTAAAATGCCTGATAGAATTACCATTCCGTCGCCAAGATTAGTATACCCCTTAATGGAAGGTATTGGTATGAATACAGTGCAAATAAAGCATAAGGCAGTAAACATGGCGCCGATTACAAGTTTTAGATTTTTTTGAGATGTCATATAAATTCCTCCCCAGAATAATAAAATAGTTTGTTATGTAAATGTTGTTCTTATACTACACTTAATCTGGTATTGTTAAAAGAACCAGTTTTAATATAATTAACAGTGCCAATCTGTAAATTATAGGTACTAGATATTTTTCTAGATAAAGGATATAATAAAATAGTTGTTTTACAAGGAAAATCAGTTTAAACCAGATGGAAGATAGGATGGCGTAAATATGAAAATATCAACCAAAGGGATCTATGCGATTGAAGCAATGACAGATCTTGCAATTCATTCCCAAGATGGGGTGGAGAGTATAAAGAATATTGCAACTAGAAGACAGCTTTCAGAAAAATATTTGGAACAAATTGTGGCTGCACTACGGAGAAAAAAGTTGATACTTAGTACAAGAGGGGCCAATGGTGGATATAAACTGGCCAAAGCATCGGAATCTATTACAATATATGAGATTCTAGACGCAGTAGAGAACAATATGATTTTATTGGATTGTTTACAGGGAGAAGCAGAATGTGGAATGGATCCTTCCTGCTGCAGCACAAGACCAGTTTGGAACAAAATGTGGGAACAGATTATAAATGTATTGGAAGGAGTAACTCTGGATGATATTGTAAAGAAGAGTGAAAGCATCCAAAAAGAGAAAACATTAGAATATTATATTTAGGTTTTGATTAAAATGAATAATAGTAACGTATGAGAATGAAAAAGTGTGAGGTAAGCGATGAAATTATTAATAGATGTACTAAAGGGAATGTTTATGGGGGTAGCCAATATAATTCCCGGAGTTAGTGGTGGTACCATGGCGGTATCCATGGGAATATATGATGACATTATTTTTGCAGTTACCCATTTATTTTCACAGTTTAAGAAAAGTATTAAGACACTGCTTCCGTATTTATTGGGAATGGTAGTCGGTCTGGTAGGGCTTGCACAAATTATTGGAATCTTACTAGATAACTATAATATGCAGACAAACTTTGCTTTTATAGGCTTAATTCTTGGTGGATTACAGGCTATTGTAGGTCGCCTCAAAGGAAAGAAAATTGGTGTAGGTTGTGGTCTATGTTTTTGCTTCTTTTTTGCTCTGATTATAGGACTTCAATTAATGAAGGGGCAAAATGCTAACTTTGTGGAATTATCTACTGAACCAACTCAGTTACTAATGGTATTTATTATTGGGGTTATCGCGTCGGCTACCATGGTAATTCCAGGTGTTAGCGGCTCTATGATTTTAATGATCTTGGGATATTATGAACCAATATTAACTTATATTAATGAATTTGTGAGAGCACTGTCTAGTGGAAACTGGGACTCTTTAATTAGCAAAGCAGCTGTGTTATTCCCATTTGGAATTGGCGTGGTGATTGGAATCTTTGTAATCGCTAAGATTATTGAAATACTCCTTCGTAAATGGGAGGCTTTGACCTTTAGTGGTATCCTTGGTTTGGTTACAGCATCCCCATTTGCCGTGTTGATGAATGCTAGAATGCCACAATTGGGATTTGGAAATGTATTTGGCAGTATCATGACTTTTGCCATTGGGTTTGTAATTGCTTATTATTTAGGAAGAGAATAACACTTGTTGACAATGGATAAGTTCTAGATTATAATCATCTTATTGCAATTCGTTTGCAATAAGATGATTTTTTGCATGATAGAAAATATTTTACGCTAAAAGGTAAAAAATATTCCAAATAACAGGGTAATGAAGTGGATTGGAAATTTACCATACTTATATATAAAGAAAGGGTAGAAAGATGGCAAGAAAGAAAGGGAAAAAACTTATTTTACTAGCGGGCATTATGTTTGGCATTACGGCTATCAGCACTCTGATTACCTACGGGGTGAATGCTCCTAAGAAACATGAGGATACAACATCCAATGGTGCTTCCAATAATAAGCCAGGGGAAAAGATTCAAAATATTGTAACATCTTTTTATCCGATGTATATAGCTGCTTTAAATCTTACAGAAGGGGTAGAGGGAATTACAGTAGAAAACCTTATGAGCCAACAGGTAGGTTGTCCGCATGATTATCAACTAACCACAAATGACATGAAGAAGCTTGAACATGCAGATATGCTGATCATAAATGGTGGAGATATGGAAAGTTATGTAGAGGAAGTGGTAAGCCGTTACAATGATCTGGTTATTGTTGACTCTAGTGAGAATATATCTCTGTTAGAAGGAGAAGAACATACCCATGAGAAAGAAGATATGGACCACACTCATGAAGAGGATGTGGACCACAGTCACGATGAGGATACCGACCATGATACAGAGGGACATGACCACGGCGCCTATAATGGCCATATTTGGATGGATCCAACCAGATATATCTTACAACTGGAGAATATCACAAGAAAGCTGATTGCCAATGACAGCGCCCATGAGGAACAATATGAAGAGAATTTAAAGGCCTATAAACAGCGGATTATGAAGGTGTGGAGACAATATGAAGAATTGGGAACAAGCTCTCAGAGTCAAGTTATAATTTTCCACGATGCAATGGAATATATCTTAAATTGTCTTGGAATCGAAGTGGCTTATAGTATAGATATAGATGGTGAGACTTCATTAAGTGCTGGTGAGATAGCTGAAGTAATAGAAGAGATAAAAAGACACAAGATTCAAGTTCTATTTATTGAAGCACAATTTGATACCAACATAGCTAACCGTATAGCGGAAGAAACAGGAGCAAAGGTTTATGTATTAGATACCATGGTTTCTGGTGTAATGACAAAAGATGCCTATATCAACAGTTTGATCTCTAATTTATCAGTACTGAAAGAAGCTTTATATCAGTAAAAGGGAGAAATTATGAATAAACACATAATGACACAAAGTTTAGTGGAACCAATTGCCCCCGCAGGTAAGGAACAGAAGGCTTGTGGTACCCATTGTATTAAAATTCAGGATATTGGAGTTATTTTTGGTGACCAAGTAGTCTTAGAACACGTCAATCTTCACATTCACTGTGGCAGACTGACAGCTATTATTGGGCGTAATGGAGCGGGTAAATCTACGTTAATGAAAGCAATTTTAGGAGAGATTCCACATACAGGTAAAATAGAATTTCATCATGGAGAGAATTCCTGCTGTACGGGAGAAGGGAGTAATGGAACTAAGAAGAATGAGAAACTGAAAATTGGGTATGTACCTCAGGTTTTAAATATTCCTAAAAATACCCCAACCAGTGTATATGACTTATTCGCAAGTTGTATCAGCAATAAGCCGGTATTTTTATTTAAAAGTAAGAAATATTATGATGCAATCAAACAACAACTACAGTTTTTTGATGCAGAGGGATTGATTGATAAAGCAGTGTGTGACCTGTCTGGAGGAGAACTTCAGAGGGTATTGCTTTCTATTGCTACTATGCCAGTTCCAAACCTACTTCTTCTAGATGAACCTGTTTCCGGTATCGACCAGAATGGTATGGATCTATTTTATAAAAATATTGTAAACCTTAAGGAGCATTATGATCTGGCGGCAATACTAATCAGCCATGATCTAGAATATGTGGCCAAATATGCAGATTATGTAGTACTGCTAGATAGAGATATTCTTAAAGAAGGGACAGTAGCAGAGGTATTTAAAAGTGACGAATTCAAGAAGGTATTTGGAAATGCCAAGTATATGGAGGAGGAAGCATGAACGTAATTTATAAGATTTTAGAAACGTTACTTCCATTTCAATGGATTCAGTATGATTTTATGAAGAATGCCTTTATGGCGATATTAATTATCACCCCATTGTTCGGCCTGCTGGGCACAATGATTGTAAATAATCGTATGGCCTTCTTTTCTGAAGCCTTAGGGCACTCTGCATTTACTGGAATTGCAATAGGTGTTATTTTTGGAATTGCTGATACAAGTCTGTCCATGGTTACTTTTGCAGTTATTTTTGCACTTTTGTTAAATAAGATTAAGCGCATGAATACGATTTCTACAGATACGATTATTTCGGTATTTGCATCCTTTAGTACTGCAATAGGTCTTGTGATTCTTTCTAAAGGCGGTAATTTTTCCAAATACTCCAGTCTTTTGGTAGGAGATATACTAAGTATTACTGCAAAGGAAATAGTATTTCTGTTGCTTATTTTTGTGGTTACTATAGTCTTTTGGCTTTTTGCCTTTAACAAGCTACACGCTTTAAGTGTAAATAGGTCCTTAGCCAAAAGCAGAGGAGTTAGGGTTATCCTAATTGACAATCTATTTGTTGTGCTAATTGCAGTTATTGTGATGTTATCAATAAAGTGGGTGGGTATATTAATCATCAATGCGCTTCTTATTTTACCAGCTGCTGCTAGTCGTAATTTGGCAGATGACATGAGAGAATATCACTTATTCTCAATACTGATTTCCGTTTTTTCAGGTATATTAGGGTTAATTTTGTCTTACTATAATAATACCGCTACAGGTCCAACTATTGTTATTGTAGCAGCTGTCGTTTTTTTTGCTACATTAGTAGCAAGACCATTTATAAAACACTAATTATCTTGTTATTTTACGATGATTTATGATATATTACTTATATAATGGAATGGTAGAAAATGTTAGGTTTTCTGAGTTCTAATATAATATGGAGAAATGTATGAGTAAGAAGCCTGGAAAAGAAAATATACAACAAAATACTACTGAGCAGCCAATGACAAGTGACAATGATATGAAATCACATAAACACACAAACAAGATAAGTGCAAACATAAAGAAAATAGTCACAGACAAAAAGACGATTGTGTACAAGATTCCTAATACCCCAACCCAAGAGTTCGAGTCGGGAAATATAAAAAAATGGCAGTTATATCTGAAAATAGTGATTAATCTTATGCTAGCTTTCTTAGTGTTATTGTTTCTTATACTAGGAGTTCCAAGATTGTTAGGGTTCTTTATTCCGTTTGTGATAGGTTGGATTATTGCCATGATCTGCAACCCATTAGTAAAGTTTTTGGAGCGTAAGCTAAAGATTGTCCGTAAATTCAGTTCAGCTTTTATCATTATTGTTGTTCTGGGAGCTGTGATTCTGCTACTTTATATCATTGGTAATCAAGTTTTTAGGCAGGCTTCCAGTATGATTGGAAACCTAGATAATATATATTCTGATTTTGAAAAGTCATTAACAGGTATTGCCAATGAATTTGGAGAAAAGTATAAATTGTTTCCTACAAAGATTACTCAAGGAATCGAGAATTTTTTCCTTCATTTGGATGAGTATATCAAGGAGTTCTTATCCAATATGAAAAGACCTACCATAGGAGATGCCTCTGATATGGTAAAGGCTGTGGGTAATGGATTCTTCATGTTTATAATTACTATTATTTCATCCTATTTCTTTATTGCTGAAAAAGATCATATGGTGGAAGGTTTTAAGAAATGGATTCCAGAGTCGTCATTAAATTACTATAATCTAGTTACCTCTAATTTTAAAAAAGCAGTAGGGGGCTATTTTAAAGCCCAGTTTAAGATTATGGTCATTATTACAATTATACTATTTATTGGTTTGAAGATTATATCTGCGGATTATGCTTTGCTATTAGCATTGCTGATAGCATTTTTAGACTTACTTCCAGTTTTTGGTACAGGAACAGTCTTATGGCCGTGGATGCTTATTGATTTGCTGAATAAAAGGTATCAGGAGACGCTGATTCTTCTTGCGCTATATATAATTTGTCAGACTGTTAAACAACTCTTACAACCTAAGATGGTAGGAGATAGCATTGGCTTAACTCCACTTATGACACTGTTCTTTCTTTTTATTGGATACCGGTTTGGTGGTCTTTTTGGAGTTATTGTTGGAATACCGATTGGTATGATTGTAGTAAATCTGTACCGAGCAGGTTTGTTCGACACATTAATTCGAGGAATACAGATTATAATTAATGATATAAATAAATATCGAAAATTCTAGAAATCTCGTAAAAAGAGAGAAAAGCAGATATTCACTGTCTTTTCTCTCTTTTATTTTAATAATATTCTTCTGACATTAATACCGATATGTAAAATTGAAGGATGATTTATATAGATATTCTCTATCCTTCTTTTGGTAGTGCTTGTAATCTACGAAAGAAAACAAACCGGCGCCTAATAATATTCCAATAAAGGAATAAAAAATGTTATCAATGTTAAAGGTATCTAAAATAGGTATCTTAATGATTTCCGCACCAACACAAATAACTGCAAAGAGTATAAAACGGGTTACCAGTGAAAAGGATTTGGCCAATAAACGTATATGATAACCTAAAGGTAAAAATAACAGGGTATAAAGACATATGTAAATTGAAAAACTGGAAAGTTTTATAGTATGGTTTAAAATATTTTCAATATAGGTTGCTGTTGTATAAAAAGGAATATAGGAGTATTCCTTGGGATGATAGACAAAGATAAAGCTCGGGTTCACGTAATTTATGTATATAAAAATAATTGTAAATGGGATAAAGAAAATAATGGTCATTGAAACAAAAAATTTGTTATAGTCTGGGAAACGTGGTCCTCGGTCTAAATATTGCCTAATGAAACAGTAGATATAAGGTATCAGCCAGTTCAATGCCGGGATAATCCAGAATTCCCAAGAATATTGAAGCGTACCTATGTCACCATTTGTCTTAAGCAGGTACAATAGGCCACCCCACAAAATAAGTAGAATAATGCTAAGCATGAAACATGCTTTATACCGCAAAGTTATTTCTAACAAGATATGGTTGGTTATCACTAGAGTAATAATAACTAGTAGCGTCAGCAATATTGTGTTATTTATTAAGGTACAGACAATGTACTCAACAATAAATGTTAAGATAGCCATTATGATACCTTTAAATAAATAAGAGTTCGAGTTTCGAAACATTAGTAATCCTTCCTAATATCTTTAAAAAATAGTTTTTAGTTACTGATAGTTAATAATATAAATTATTTAAGTAGAAAATTTGTGTCATATAAAAATACTTTACAATATTTTGATAAATTTGTACAGTAATAATTACCAAATATAAGGGAAAATGTAATAATTAAGACAAGAAAGGAATAAACAGAAAAACAGGTATGCATGCTATAGAAGCATGCGTACCTGTTCTTTATTACAACGTAAAAATATGTGGTCGCTTTGCCCAACGTATTCACCGTCAGTATGTATTACTTGTTTCTTTTCCAAATTAATCTCTAACGTATCACAATCAAAAAGAGTAAGGTATTTTTTGAAAATGGTATGTTTGCCGATAAACATCAAGGGAAGAACAAATAATATTTTGTATTTTGCAATGTCATTAAAGACACAGACGGAAAGCTTGCCATCAGAAGCATTTGCTTGTGGAGCCATCTTACAACCTCCCCCTTCATAGGGTTGTATCATGCTGGCGGCAAAGAAAATATTCTTTAACTTAATATGCTTTACACCATCTATAATCAACTCTCCATCGCAGGGTTTATATCTCATAATTCCTTTTAGGGCCAGAATACCATAGGTGAGTTTGCCAAGCTTAATCCTATTTAGGACTTTCTTTAATTTGGAATTAAGTGCTTGGTAGCACACTACAGCATCAAATCCAATACCAGAACTTACCGCAAACTTTCGTGGTTTCTTGCCGTTAGAAAATGATACTTGTCCATGATCATAGTAGACAAAATGATGACCATTTAGCAGTAGATCCAAGGCTTTCAATGGATCTCCTGGAATGTGAAGGCTTCGAGCCAAATCATTACTTGAACCAGTTGGGAGGTATCCTAGCATAACATCCTTGTAGGAGTGAATCCCGTTTATTACTTCATTAACAGTTCCATCTCCCCCTAATACAACAATTTTCTTTATGCCTTTATATCGTTTACAAATTTCCTCAGCAATTTTAGTAGAATGATATTCATAATGGGTAAAGTAGTATTTATAGGAAATATTAAGTTCATCTAATTTTTCTTGTACCTTACGCCATATTTTTAATCCTTTTCCAGTTTTGGACTTTGGATTAACAATAAAATAATACATGCACGTTCCTCCAATCTAGGTAAGTGTCATTTTCTATTATTATATGTAATAATAGAAATAGTTTCAACGTTTTTATGAGTTGTTCATATTGTCGTAAAAGTTCAAACAAATCAAAAATATGTTTAATATATATCAAAAACCTCTTGACAAAATATCTTATTATTTATATAATATTTTTCGTACTCACGTTTTACAACGTGTCCTTGGGATCATAGCTCAGCTGGGAGAGCACCTGCCTTACAAGCAGGGGGTCACAGGTTCGAGCCCTGTTGGTCCCATCCGGCGGAATAGCTCAGTTGGCTAGAGCACACGGTTCATACCCGTGGTGTCGAGGGTTCAAATCCCCCTTCCGCTATGATTTAAGCCATTATAGATTACTATAATGGCTTTTTTATTTACCAGAAACTTCTTTATTCTTGTAAACAGACTGTTTTTTATGGTATGATAGAGCAAAATTGGGTATGCTAATCAAAGCGATATAAGAGGTGAAGAAAATGAGAATAGGAATGGGATATGATGTTCATAAATTAGTAGAGGGTAGACCTTTGATACTGGGTGGAGTAACAATACCTTATGAAAAAGGGCTATTAGGACATTCAGATGCGGATGTTTTAGTACATGCCATTATGGATGCTCTGTTAGGGGCAGCTGGTTTAGGTGATATTGGAAAACATTTTCCGGATACAGATCCTAAGTATAAAGGAGCTGACAGCTTAGAGCTTTTACAGCAGGTAAGGGAGCTTCTAAATGAACAGCTCTATATCATAGAAAATATTGATGCTACCATTATTGCACAGAATCCAAAGATGGCACCACATATCTCTAAGATGGTAGAGAATATTGCCAATACACTTCAGATTGAAACTCACAGAATTAATGTAAAAGCTACTACAGAAGAAGGGATGGGTTTTACAGGTTTAGGCGAAGGAATCATTGCTCAAGCCATCTGTCTGTTAAATACCGTCTATAATTATGCCTATGATGAAATAGACATGGCTGGAGGATGTGGTGGTTGTGGCGGCTGTCATGGAAGATAGAAGTAAGGGCTTGTAAGTCAAGTGATAATATGGTAAAATTTGGATATTAATCTGTTTTGCAATATTATGAGGGACAAGATGAAGAATAAGATAAACTATATTATTACAGCCTTAATGATAGCACTTACAATACTATGTTTGCCAAAGCATAATGTAGAAGCAACGTCAACTGGTATTGATTATGTAGAACGATTGGGTTCTGGTATTAATCTTGGGAATACTTTTGAAACCGGATTGGAAGATATGGTCTTGGATGAAAAATCTACCACAGCCATTGTAGATAACGTGAGAAGTCAGGGGTTTTCCTCAATTAGAATCCCAGTTACCTGGCAAGGTCACTGGGAGGAAGACAGCAATGTAATTGATAAGGAGTACCTCGCTAAGATTAAGAGATTTGTAGATGCTGCAATTTCTAAAAAAATGAATGTGATTTTAACGATGTATGACGATTCTTGGAAATGGATTAATGATACCAAGAATGTGGATGAGACAATGAAGGTATACAGATTTTTATGGAAACAGATTGCGGAATATTTTAGGGAGTATAATGATCAACTCTGTTTTGAAGCAGTCAATGCTCCAATTTTTTCTGATATATCAATTAAAGAACAGTTGAATGTTCTTTCTAATTATAATAAAAACTTTATTAGTGTTGTTCGTGGTGCAGGTGGAAAGAATAAGGAGAGATATCTACTTCTTCCTTTATTAAATGGACAAGTTAATGAGGATAATTGTAAGTCTATGGTATCAGCACTGAAGGATTTAAAAGATAGTCGGATTATTGTTTCTGCACAATATTATGGGCTTTGGAGCTTCAGTGTAAACGCAGCTGATTCCACAACGTTTAATCAGAGTTCTAGGCAGCATATGCAATATTTTTTTGAATGTATTGATACTTATTTTAACAAGAATAAGATTCCTGTTGTCTGTGTAGAGTATGGGTTGTATGGATATCCAGCCTATAACAATGCAATCATAAGAGGTGAGAGGCTTAAATATTTTTATCAATTCGTAAATAAGGCTTATAAAGCGAAACTCTCGTTCTTTCTATGGGATACAGGGGTGATATATAATCGAATTACGAATCAATGGGATGATTTGGATTTGGCATACATACTAAAGAATTATAAACGAAATAATTATTCCTATGGCTCTTCGGATGCTATTTATATAGTTGAAGATAAACCAATTAAGGATATAACATTGGCTTTTACTTTGAATTCTGGGAAATTGGGGACACCTGTTTACAATAAGAAAAGCTTGAGAAAAAATCTGGATTATACCGTAACTGACAACAAGATAACAATAAAAAAATCATTTTTAAAGTCTCTGCAAGCGACTGCCAATGGAGTACTTGGAACGATAGGTATTGCATTTTCATCGGGGCCATCATGGAATATAAGCCTAATAAAGGTAGGTAAACCATCTTTTAAAAAGGATGGAACCAAAGAAGCAAGCTGGAATATACCAATGCAGGATCAGGGGGATGCTGTAATTTCCATGGAAGCCTTCACGAAAAATAAAAAGCCAGTCGGCCCGCTGGATTGGACCACTTATCAGGAATATGGATATAGCTTTCTACCAGATTATGAGAATCATAGTTTGAACCTGACTGAAGAATTCCTTGCCTTTCTGCCGGAGAAAAAAGAAATTGTACTCCGGTTTCATTTTAGAAGTGGACAGGTACTTGACTATTCTATCATAAAAGAGAAGGAAGGAATTCGAGAGATTACGTTTGATCTAGACAAGAAATCGGTAAATTCTGCAATGCCAAATAAAGCTCCAGATATAAAACATTTGGTTGAGGAAGAAAACCAGGCAGTGGTGCTACGAGAAGCGGCGAAAAACCAGGCAATGAGTCTGGAAAAGAATAGTAGTAACCAGTGGGATGATTTGGGATGGAAGCTTATGTTTATCAGTTTTGCTGTTATGGTGGTACTTGGCTTTGCAATTTTTTATATCTATCAGGTCCAAAGAAATGAGAATTTAGATAATATTTTAGAGGAAACAGAAGATCTGGTCGAACAGAAGATATATAAAATTCTAGTTGACAAAACTAGAAAGGATGCATAAAATGAACTTAATTACAGGCATATTAGTAATGAATATTGAAAACAGCAATGAATAGAAGAGTAATTTGTATTTAAGCTAACAGAGAGGGAGTGTCGCTGGCTGAAAGCATTCCTTAGTGGAGTAGAGATGAAGTGCATCTATGAGCTGATCGGCTGAGCTTCCCTGAAGTTAGGCAGATACGGTAACACCCGTTATGTGTATAAAGTTACAGCAAGAGTTATCTTTCTGTGAATTAGAGTGGAACCACGAGTACCTCGTCTCTATATAGAGACGAGGCTTTTTGATTGTAAAGAAAAGTATAACCAAGTTCCCTGTACAATCAAATAATTTGTTAAGGAAAAAGAAGTCAAGGATAGCATCATGGCGAAGAAGTTTATCTATAGAAAGGAGAGGATGGTATGGGATTC
>JAEYPA010000178.1 GCA_023411225.1 Bacillota bacterium | reverse complement strand
AGTATCGCCTTGCCAAGGCGAGGGTCGCGGGTTCGAATCCCGTCTCGCGCTTAGTTGATTTTAGGCTTCAAGTCCTTATAAGGGCTTGGAGCTTTTTTACTGTCTGAAAATAGCTGTTGTCAAACGACCTTTTTTGATGTCAGCTTTAAATGGCTTTTTCCATCTGCTCACGAAGAGCTTTAGCATTAAACTTCTGGTTTAGAATATAGTTTTTTTCCGTGGTACTAATGTCTTTTTAAGCAAGGTAAGGGCGGAAAGACTAGAGATGTCCAAGTAATAGGGCAGATTTTTTCTGTACCTGGTATGAGAAGTTGGCAAGACCATTAGAAACGCTAATGAGAAAGCAGAAGTATTATTGTAAGGGAGATATGAAGGGTGTTGTATATGATAGGAGAGCAATGATAATAGTGTCAAAGATGCTAGGTCATGAAAGGCGAAATGTCATAGCGCGTAGTTATTTGTGGAAGAGAAGATAGTATTACATGAGGAAGAAGATATAAATTATAAAGCAAATGAGCGTTTTAAGAAAATTATACATATATTTTATGTAAATATATGTATAATTTAATTACAAAATATGGTTACATTTAATTAACCATGCACAATAGAGTATGGACTAGTAAACGTTACATTTTTATCTGAATACTATGTTTTATTTAAATACAAAGAACGGATTAAGATAAATTACTTTACATCAACTTTATCGACTTTTTAGATTGAAGTGTTGTTATTGAATTATGGTAAGAAAGTAATTACGATATGCATAAACGTACTAGAGAAGTATAAATAAATTATATCTATAATGATGATAAGGAGGATATGCTATGGCAAGAAAGAAGAATAAGTCTATGAGATGGCAGGTAGAGGAAATCTTACTGCCAAAGCTTTGCATTGGACAAAAGAAACATATAGCTAAAGAGCAGATAAAAGAGAATGCTAAGGCTAATGGTGAACAGAAATGTAAACTGGATGGTATCTATTCATGGGATACCTATAATACCTATAAAAAGCATTGTATTTATTTTGCTGAATGGGCAAAGAAAGAGCATGGATGTAGGACGATAGGATGTGCTGAAACATATATACAGGAGTATATAAACGAAAGGATTAGGCAGGGACTAAGTGCATGGACAATAAAGATGGAAGTCAGTGCAATTGCTAGAATGTATGGAAAATCTTCTAAAGAACTTCATTTAACTACGCCAGACAGAAAGAGAAAAGATATCAAGCAATCCAGAAAGAAATGTGAACATGATAAGCATATTAATCTTGAGAAACATAAGGATATTATAGACTTCTGCAAGGGAACAGGGTTAAGACGGCATGAACTGGCTGCTCTAAAGCCTGAGGAGATAGTGTCAGATGGGGATAAGGTTTTTGTAATGGTATTGCAAGGATAAGGTGGAAAAAGGAGAACAACAGAAGTACTACATGAATATCGGACACATGTAAAGTCGTTTGTGAATCTTGAAAAGGGAAAAGTAATCTTTGAAAAGATTCCAGATAAAATAGATATACATAATTATCGGGCAGAGTTTGCCTGTGTATGGTATGAGAGACTGGCAAGACTACTAGAGTCACTTGCTAAGAATCAGAAGTATTATTGTAAGGGGGATAAGAAAGACAAAATATACGATAAGAGAGCAATGATGACTGTGTCTAAAATGCTCGGACATGAGAGGGTTAATGTGATTGCGAGTAACTATTTATGGAAAAAAATAGAATAATATAGTACAATATATATACCATATTATAAAAGGAAGAATTGCGGAGTATCTTTAGTAGTTAATGTATTGTAAGAACAGATTAAAAATTTAGAGGAACATAGAAAGAAACTAATATACAGCATGTCGATTATGAAGAAGTCTGAGCTGAGAATGCACGACTAAAGAAACGATTAGAACAATAAATAAGAATTTATAGAGGTGACATATGGTTATTTCAAAAGGACGTGATAGAGTATCAAAAGCAGATACATATTTAAATTGTGCAGAGGTTTTTGCATATAGAAGCACTTGTATAAAAAGAAAATATGGTGCGGTTATTGTTAAGGATGATGTGGTGATTTCAACGGGATATAATGGTTCACCTAGAGGAAAAGAAAACTGTTGTGATGTTGGCGAATGTCCTAGAATGGCACAAAACATGCATCAAGGTGAAGGATATGGCATTTGTAAGGCTGTACATGCCGAGGCGAATGCCCTTTTGAACTGCTCAAGAGAACAAACAATAGGAGCAGACCTTTATCTTACAGGAGTAAATCCAGACACTTGCTCTATTCACATTGCAAAGCCTTGCCCTTTATGTGCGCGATTGATTATTCAAGCAGGAATAAGAAATGTTTATCTTCGTCAGGGTGAAGGTGATAATAATTACATTGTTGTTCCATCAGATAAATTAGAATGGTGTATGAAATAATAAAATTCTAGCTTGTTGAGCTGATTTGAATTACGCTTTTACAATTTAGAATTTATAGAGGTGAGATAAAATGCAGGTTAAGTTTTATGATAATGTTGATGATGAATTGATAAAGTTTGCTGTTATTATTTCAAAGTCAAATGGTAAGTGGGTTTTCTGTAAACATAAGGAAAGAGATACTTATGAGGTGCCTGGTGGTCATAGGGAAGATGGAGAGTTAATTAATGATACAGCAAATAGAGAGTTAAAAGAAGAAACAGGCGCAATTGAATTTTCAATAAAGCCAATCTGTATATATTCAGTTATCGGTAAAAATAGGTTAAATGAAACAGGTGAAGAAATATATGGAATGCTATATTTTGCAGAAATTTCAAAATTTGAAGATGAACTGCATAGTGAGATGGAAAAGGTTGTTTTTCTTGACGAATTGCCAACTGAATTGACATATCCATTAATTCAACCTTTGCTGATTGCAGAGTATGAAAGAAGAAGTTAAATATGAATTTGTTGGTAGTAAAAATGGAATATAAAGAAGTTCAAAAAAATGGAAAAGATACTATAGATTTAATATAGTGAGTACATTCTTGAGTACATAGAAATCTGACGTGCTGAGAAGCTCCTTTTTATAAGGGTTTTTGGTGCATGTCGCGGCTTCGAATCCCGTCTCGCGCTTGATTTATGTTGGTTTATGAGTAAATATTATCATGTCATTTTGATGAAGTATACACTTTCATAGTGGACTTGCTTTCCATTATTTTGAATAGTATAATAGAAAAAATTGTAAGAGATAAAATTCTGTTCGTAATAGTAATAAAAAGTACATATTTGGGGGAGTGGGTAATTATAAGAAGAGTAACAACTGTTTTCCTATTAATTTTAATATGTTTTACATCGTGTCAAAAAAATGATCAAACATCAATAGGAGTAGATACCGACCAAAAAACAATTGATGCAATATACATATATCATGAAGCTTTTGGACAACGATATCCAGAATACAAAATAGATTTAATAAATAAAAAGTTTTGGGAGTTTACATCTGATGGTTACGAAAACTTTACTGCTCGTGATTCTTCATCAGATAATGAAGGTTTTACATTCGTTTGTAACTTAGAAGATGATAAAATAGAAACATTTATCCTTGATTCTTCAAGGTATGGATTTACAAATTGGGAAAAATCATATAAGAATAACAATATTGTAGATGGGCATCAGTGGGGAATAACAATCATGTTTTCAGATTCCAAGAAAAAAGAAATAATAGGTAGCAATAAATATCCTGAAACCTGGAATGATATGTATGAAGCTTTCGAAAATTTAACAGATAAAAATGTTCTTTTATTTAAAGGCGAGTAATTTTATAATTTCCTCCGTTGATACTGATCAGGTGATTCATTGTAATGCAACCAACTATTTTGTTGATGATGAGAGTGATAATATCGATACAATCAAATCCTACCACGAAAATCACTATAAAGAAGGAGATGAAGTAGGGTTAATATCGGATCATGGAATATGGGAAGCAAAAACTGGAATATATAATGGGCGTAAATGTATTATTGCAGTTGAAGGAATAGAAGGTCCATATGGACATAGCCTTGGAAGGATTAATATCTATTTTACTTATGATGAGCGAGGAAAACCTGTTATTTTGAATGTTAAATATCTTCCAGATTAGAGAGTATGGATCCTGTCTTGTACATGTATTACTCTATAATTGCACTTGTTGTGATAGCTTCTGCTCTTGGTATTAAAAATTAAGCTATGTAATCTGTTAGAATAGATATAAAAAGGTTAATTTAGAAAATACATAACAGAATATAAAAGGAGAATTAATAATGGATATTTGGATGTAACTGCAGGGTTATTACTTTGCAGAATAACCTTGCTTAATAGTTGATAAACAATCGAATTATTAGGAGGTTAAAAATGTCTTCATTTTTGAAATGCCGTTCAAAAAATATATATTTTATCGGTGGTTCACCTTGCAGTGGGAAAAGTACTATAACTACAATGCTTGCTGAAAATTATGGATTTTATTATTTTAAGGTCGATGAATTACTGGATGATTACATAAATAAAGGTAAATTAAAAGGCAAACCCATTTGTACCAAACAAAGTAACATGACATCAGACGAAATATGGATGAGAGCGCCAGAAATTCAGAATTTAGAGGAGTTACAGTTTTATAGAGAGATATTTGAATTTATTATAACAGATTTATCGAATATCAACTCTGATATAGTAACGGAAGGAGCTTCTTATTTACCTGAGTTGATGCGCAAAATAGGAATAGATAAAAAACATTACATTAATATTACCCCTACCTTTGATTTTCAATATGCTTATTATAAAGAAAGACCATGGGTCCCATATGTTATACGAGACTGTCATGATAAAGAAAAGGCATTTGATAATTGGATGAAAAGGGATGCCTTCTTTGCAGGGCATGTTAGAAATCAATCTCGTAAATTGGGATATAAAACATTGATAACTGATGAAACCGTAAGTTGTATTAACACATATCAAATTGTATGTAATTTATTTGGTTTGGAGGAATAATATGGGTAAAAAGAAAAAAGAGCATATTGTCTTCGACCAAATGATGATTCCCAAAAAGAACATACCATTTATACAAATTAATTCAAAGACTTATTTACATAAAAAGACTAAAGCCATGAAACAAGTATAATTAATCGTAAATAATATAAGCACTACTATGTGCATATGAGTAAGAAGTGGATGGAACGTCTTTCTTTTCAGTAATTGTAGGATAGGATTATGGATCGAATCCTGTCTCGCGCTTACTTATGTATGACCATTACTAAGGAATTTTTATGAAAAGGTAATTGAACTATAGAAGGATATACGGCTAAAAGAGGAATGATTAAATCCTTATATTGTAATTCTATCAATAAGGTTAGAGATAAAGTTAAGTATAGAGTTTTGATCAATATCTCTCTTTTGTTGTCATTCTTGTTGTCAAAAAAACAACTACAGTCCCCGAACCTCTATACGGATTTGTGGATTTTGCAAGACGGCTTCGAATCCCGTCTCGCGCTTGAAGAAAGATTAGGATTGAATCGAGAGATTCAATCCTTTTTTGTGAGGAAAACGTAGGAAAAATGGGGGGTAATACTGATAGTTGGTAAACGCAAAATAATCTTACGTTAGTAAAAATAATGCTTGCACCAATGTAAACGCTCCATAGTGAGTGTATTACGATTACTCGTGGTGAAATGGCTCACTGGACCATCCTCTGTGCAGAAAGATATCTGTCAGTTTTTTATGATTATCTGCATGAGAAGCTTTACGATTACCATGTGCTCCAGGCAGATGAGACGCCAGTACGTGTCACAAAGGAAGATCGCACAAACGGTAATAAGCATTACATGTGGGTCTGCCGTACCGGAAGACTGAATCAAGACAGGCACATCATCCTGTATGAATATCAGCCTTCGAGGAAGGCCAGTCATCTAAGGAAGTTCCTAAAGAATTTCCATGGAATCTGTGTAACGGATGGCTATCAGGTCTATCATACGATTGAAAAAGAACGTGAGGACCTGAAAATTGCCGGATGCTGGGTGCACGCAAGACGCAGATTTGACGAAGCAGTAAAAGCGCTTCCAAAGTCATCCCGCCAAAATGCACTTGCCTATCTCGGTTTAAAACAAATCCAGGCAATATACAGAGAAGAAAACAAACTCTCTGATCTGGCACCGGAAGAACGATTAAAACACCTCCTGCTTACAGTAAAGCCTTTGGTCGATGCATATTTTGTGGGAGTACCCACTATGGAGCGTTTACTTTTCGAGTCAAATCCTGGACTCGAAGGTTCGAATGTCTACGCTACGCTCCGGTCGGTTCAGGACCAAGTTCTGCTAGACCTTGTGCTTCTCCGCTTCGCTCCGGTCCGCGCAGAGCCGAGGCCCTCCGGACCTCATGCGCCGTCTCGCACTTACTTATAGGAGTTTCTGAAAGTAAGGTTTTTAACACATATTGACTGTGTTTGTTTAGTATGAATAATAAAATTTGGATATTAAAGGAAATGTGCCGATAATTATAAGAAAGATATATTTAAAGATAATTATTGTGTAACGAAATTAAGATTTATGGATTATATCTACATGGAGGTGAAGGGGTGTCCATTGAAAATATCTACAAAGAAAATTACCCTATAGTTTTTGGATTTTTAGTTTCATTGACAAAGGATAGAGCGCTTGCAGAAGAGTTAACTGCTGAGACATTTTATAAGGCAATCATTTATATTAAGAAGTACGATGGAAAATACAAAATATCTTCGTGGCTTTGTCAAATAGCTAAAAATGAGTACTTTAAGTATTATAACTCACATAAGAAATTGATTGGTTGGTATGAAATGGGCGAGTCTCTAGAGGATAAACCAGGATTAGATGAAATGTTTATTGATAAGAATTTCGCTATGGAAATCCACTCTTTATTGCATAAACTAGAAGAGCCTTATAAAGAAGTGTTTAATCTTAGAATCTTTGCTGAGTTGTCATTTCATCAGATAGGAACCATTTTGGATAAGTCGGAGAATTGGGCGAGAGTAACTTTTTATCGAGCAAAAATCAAGATTATAAAGCAGATGGAGGAGAAGTATGGAGAAGAAATGTGAAATAGTACAAGATCTTATTCCAATTGTCGTAGATAAGATAGCCAGCGATACAAGCATAGAAATGGTAGATGAACACATAAAAAATTGCGAAGAATGCCAAAAAGTTTTTTTTAGGGCAAATAAACCTATGGAATTAGTTGATACTTTGCAGAATCTAGATGAAAAAAAAATAATACAAAGTGTAGCAAAAAAGCAAAAAAGAAAGTATTTCATAGGTATTGTGGCAGCTATTCTTTTAACATGTCTTGGGGTATATCTAATTAGCATATTGAAACGTGGTATAACTGCATATACAAATGTTGAGATTGGAGTTTCAAATGATTATAGCACAATCCAATTAATCGATGCAAAAAATGC
This sequence comes from Bacillota bacterium, assembly GCA_023411225.1. Classification (GTDB taxonomy): domain Bacteria; phylum Bacillota; class Clostridia; order Lachnospirales; family Lachnospiraceae; genus KM106-2. The sequence continues at coordinate 24,823 of JAEYPA010000178.1, read as the reverse complement.
AGTGATGAAAACATTTCGTCAGGAGTTTGGTGGCTGTAAATTGCTTACATTATCTTATGATGAAGCATTCTCGAAACAGTATTGTAAAGCAGATCAATATGATACAAAGAAAACAATAGTATTTAGTAGTTCTTTCTATGTATATCCATGGGGTGGTGATGGTTCGCTTACTAAAAATAAGACCGTTGATTATTGGAAATGGATTGTTCAGTATTCGCCAGAAAATGAACGATGGATAGTTGTTAATTGGGGGTACTGATAAATGAGATGTCATTTTGAAAAATTGTAAGATTACGTATTTATTAAATTATAAATTTTTATGATTTGATAGTTTGTTGTCATTTCTGTATTCCGTGGACACGGGTATTATACAAATGAGTTAAGTAGTGAAAAATGTGTTATGTATATAGGTTGTGGAACTGCAGAAACATATAAAGTTGGAACTCATATTTATGATTTACTTAGTTCGACATATAATAAAGGAGCTCATTTTGTGTTAGGAACAACAGATGAGGTTAAGACGAGCACGGCTACTACTTGGACAATAAATTTTTCTACAGCTGCAACATATCAGAATACTACTATAGCTGATTGTATGTCATATGCTAGTTGGTTTATCGGTAATATAGAACTAGAGACTGTAGGAGACTTGAATTGTTTATTACATAAATAAAGGAGACTAACTATATATGTTATATAAAAAGATGAATAAAAAAGTCAGTACTCTTTTAATTATTGCTATAGTCCTAATATTTGTACTGTTAGTTTACCGGAAACTAAACATAAGAGGATTAGGCATTAATATAAATGATGTAAAATCGATTAAAGTTACATTTGATGGGGCATATGAGGGTGCATATTATAGTTCAAATCCTAAGTTTACAGTATCTGATCAAGAAAATATAAAATATATTTTTAATACAATTGAGGCGAGTGAGAAAGATGGAGGACTATATAAAAAGTATGATATGCTTCCAATGGGATATAACTTTACTATACTGTTGAAAAATGGGAATGTAAAAGAATATATTTTACATGGCCGTGATGTACCTACTCGTAATCATATGGGAAAGGTTCTTTCTTCGAAAGAGGTTGTACAACAAATTAGAACTGCTTTTACAATCGATAAGAGTAAAATTAATAAGGTTGTGTATTATTATTGGGAAAATTCTAAGGATAAGACTTCCATATGTGAGGAAGTTAAGGATTCAGTTATGATAGACAAAATACTTGAGATTGCCAAGAAAGATGTGTTAAAGGATCCCCAAAAGTCCATGGAAAATACTAAATCTGGTTTCGAATTTACAGATAGCAATGATATGCAATTATTGGTTGTGAATCTTAGGACTGATATGGATGGATATGAGGAATTAGTAAAGATGCTACCTAAGATAGCAGAGCATGTGAAGTAGAATAGGATAAATTGTCGTTTTAGGAACTTAAATTACAACAAGATTGCGAGTATGTGAAGAGAAGTCTGTAAATATAGATATATTATCTGTAATTTAAGAAAAAGTTACAAGGTATGACATTGAGAAGCTTAGAAATATTATAAATGGAAAACAAATAATAAAATAGCGCGAACGGTGTAGTAGATTATACTTATATGTACTTAACTTTGTTGTCATCCTTGTTGTTAAAATAACAAATACAGTCCCCGAGCCTCCTACCTAGGTTTGCGGATTTTGCAAGACGGCTTCGAATCTCATCTCGCGCTTACTTGATTTTAAGGGAGCTGCGCACCGCTGATATTAATCAGCTAGTGTGGCAGCTCCAATTGTGTTAAAATGACCACTTAAATGAATATTTTATGAATAACTTATAATTATCAAATTCTATAGTATCATAATTACTGTTATACGGCAGAGAAAAATTTGAATAAGTTGTTGCACCAATGTCTGAAGTATCGACATACTGTTCATCATAAAATACGGGGAACCCTTTGTTGTAATAAACAACAGCTATACAAGTAGTATCGCTCCGATTAGTTTCTACATTCTTTGAAGATACTATAAAGTCACTTGATTCGACAGTTCCTGAAAGTTCTATATCGCGTGAGTTTGGAGTGCGGTTAGTTGCCTGATCAGCAGAGAATGATATTTTGTAATATGAGTATGGAACATCATTATAGTCTGTGTCATAAGGGTTGCAAAAATGAAACGTAGATGTTGAATTTGGTTCAAAACAGAAATTATCATCTGTAGTAGTAAATATAATGTTTCCACTGTAATCAAAATATGTAATTCTAGCTATTACATACATTGAGTATGAATAATTATTTTTTGCTAGCACAAATACTCCATCTGAGAGTTTATAAGAGTTATATGATATTTTAGATATTCCAGTAGAAGAGTTAAAACTTGATTTAACAGTCACTCTACAAGAATATGTTTTTCCATTGTGCTTGGCGTTAATGATAAGTAAAACGCATAAGCCATGAAACCATGGATATTTGTGAAAGTTGGGATACTGTTGCACTGTTTTTTTTCGAATCCTTGGCTAATCTTTATACTAGTCAATTTTTGTTACAACATAATCTCCACAACTCTCTATTACATTTTTAATCTGCTCATCCGTCACATCTTTGTCCAGAAACACTTCCACACACCTATCTGTAAAAGCGACATTTGTTAAGTTTTCAACAGCTCTCAATGCTGTTTCAATTTTATTACTACAGTCATCACTATTGATGCCATCAACATAGACTGCCTTATAATCCATTCTTTCAATCTTAAAAATAACAGGTCTTGTTCCGTCAGGGCAGCAAGCAATTATGATTCGGTCATCATTCGACCAGTCACGTAAGATAGAACCTCCCTGAAGTCCAGCATATACGTATCTAGAAATTGCATCCCATGCTTCGGAACAGTGTGGGGTTCCTTCTGCTCCCTTTATATAAGCATTATCGTGAGAGGTTTTCTTCAGAGTATTTAACCCCATGTGCCAGAAATCTTGTGCATAATATCTCTCAAAGATAAATTCATCTCCTACATTGTAACATGGACAAGCTCCTGAATTAGGATCAGCTAGATACTGAGCCTGTAATTCTTTAAACACCTTTCGATCTAGTACTGTTAACTTCACTTTACTTTGCATAGTAATATCCTCCTTATTTTTCTCGCATACGAATCAAAGAGACTTTCCTAAGTTATAAGCATCCTCTAGTTTGGAATTATCATTAATATCTCCTTCATACACTACTCCGTCACAAAGAACTTTCCCTTTGTCAGTCCAATTTTGATTTTTTACCAAATAGTCGTACCAATTGATAACCGCATCAAATTCATTTCCTCCGGCGGCCATAAGGAGCGTAGATTCTTTGGGAGGCGCTGCATAGTTTGGATAAGATTCTGCAATAGCAAATAATCGGTCAATCGCACATTTAAGTTCTCCACTGATTGACCAGTAATATAAAGGACTTGCTAGACATATAATATCAGCTTCTATATATGCAGGGTATATTTTTTGCATATCATCTTTTTGAATACATGGATGTTCTGGATTCTTACCACCACAATAACAACCAATGCATGGCTTAATATTCATCTGATGCACATGAAAACAGTTCACTTCATGCCCTGCAGTTTTTGCTCCCTCTGTAAACGAAGCAATTAATGAAGCAGTATTGCCTTTTTCCCTTGGACTTCCATTTAGGATTAATATTTTCTTTGACATGTTCTTTACCTCGTGCGTTTAGTTTTATTGTATAATTTCCATTTCTTGTGTATAATTGTATCAGTTAATAAATAGTTGTAAAGTACCCACATTAAGGTAAGGTACCTTCATTGATGTAAGGTACTATAATAGGAGAAAGTGTAATGATAGAGAATTATATTGAAAAAGCAAATTTTGAAGAAACTGGATTCAGCTATACATTATCGTTGATTAGTGGAAAATATAAAATGATCATCTTGTATTGTCTAATGGAATTTCAGACGGTCCGATTTAATGAATTACGACGTTACCTAAAAAATATCTCAGATAAAACTCTCAGTTTGAATCTGAAAGAATTAGAGAAAGACCAATTAATTGAGAGAAAAGAATTTCCACAGATTCCTCCGAAAGTGGAATATTCTCTTTCGGAAAGAGGGAAATCACTTATGACAGTGTTGGATCAACTATGTTACTGGGGCGAGGCAAATCGGATAAAATAATAGCTATAATTACTACAAGTACTACATATTTTTGTTGCCAGAAGTATACTGCGAAAGTAGGCCGTCACACTAATCACTTAGTGCGACGGCCTACTTTGTTCACCAATATATTACAACACCACTCGCAGGGAAAACTGCCCATCTTCTGCGACAAACTGGCAATTTCCCTTCAGCTTTTCAGCGACATATTTGATGCTCTGGGTTCCAAGTCCATGACCGGATTCTTTTGCCTGTGGAATGCCATTTAACATATCTACCTTGTGTGCATATGGGTTTTTGATAGACAAAAGAAGCTTGTTGTTGTTCATTCGCAAATCAAGTATGATTTTTCTTTGGTCTGGATCAAGCCCAGATACTGCATGAATTGCATTCTCTAAGCCGTTGGAGAGGATGGAAGTAAAGTCTACATCGGAAATTGGTAACTTTGCAGGTATTTGAATGGAGTGATGAAAACGGATTCCTTTTTTCACTATTTCATTTTCATAGGAGGATAGAATCATGTTAACAATTTCATTCTCACAGTATCTCTGCATAGCCGTTTTATCTGCAGCCTCAATAACCTCACTAATATAGGATTTTGCATTTTCGGTGTCACCCTGTTCAATATATGTGATGATAGTATTCATAAAATGCCTCATATCATGTCGCAAGAGAGATACGGCATATTCAGAGCGTTTGATGGCCTCAAGTTCCTTTTCGGACTGAGTCTTTTTCATTTCCATAATCTGATTATGTTGCTCCACTTTGCATTTTTCTTCGTACTCCTTAAAATAAACAACACTGAAAATCAAATAAGCGATACACAAAACAAAAGGTAGAAACTCAAACACTATCTCTGATCCACTGTAAAGGAGGTCTGTATAAACCGTGGCTATGTAATCAAACAGATAATACGTAGCAGGTAAAATACTAAAAATCAAAACGGTTTTAAAAGGCTTGGTCAAAATCACCCCAATAGACGACGTAATATAGCGAATAATCAAAAATCCCAAAAGACCGTTAATCACAGCACGGAGACCGTAGGTCAACCATAGTTTATCAGTAAGTAATAAAGCCAATAAACTCAGCCATCTGCTTAATTGGCAACAAAGGTAGGCAGATAAAATGGCGAATAGACTGGACAGCAGCTTGCGCCTATAATACAGGCAAAATAGTAGGACAGATGGGAGATGTGTGATAACAGGATACAAACACTCAGTACCCTTCAAACCGATGTTTACATAGCCGACATAGTGTAATATATTAACGCCGATGCAAAAAACTAATAAATTGAGGACATTTTTTTTGTGAAATTGTATGCCTAGAATCGCTGCTGATACAAACACACCAAATAAAAGCAGTGTGCTGTTATTCAGCATCCCAAATATAAATTGCAGCACCTGGTTACCTCCTTTTTCTGATTATTCCTGGAACATTATAGAGAAGTATGTATCTTGCAATGCTTTTCCATATCCTCGGGCAATGGGGATATGTCGTCCGGATTTTGTTTTAATTTCCGTATTGTTAAAATAGTCCACATTTGGGAGATAGACAAGATAGCTGCGATGACATTTGAAAAACCCTTTGCTAACGGACAGTTCGGTTTCGAAGGTGTATAGTGGCTGGACGACCTCTAACACTTTGCCTGATCCCAAGAAAAAGAATACTCGTTTATTCTGTGCTTCTATATATTCGATATCATGGAGATATATTTTCTGATATCCACCCACTGTTTTCAAGGTTAGATTCTCAGGCTCCTGACATTTAACGGCGGCACAATCGTCCATGATTTCTTTTAGTCTTTGGTACGTAATCGGTTTTAGGCAGTAATCGGTTGCTTTTACGGAATAGGATTGTAGGGCAAACTCTGGTGAAGAGGTTAAAAAGATAATCTTCACCGTTTTATCTCTGCCACGTAGCTCCTTCGCTGTATCCATTCCATTTAGCAGAGGCATGATAATATCAAGAAATACAATATCGTATTGGACGATATTACTTTCTCTAATCAACGTATCACCATTATCAAAGCAATCTATTTCAAGCTGAGAGGATGTGGCAGCAGACCATTTCTCAAGCATCCGTTTTGTGTCCAAGAGACACTTTTCCTCATCGTCACATATGGCGATCCGAAGCATTCACATTCCTCCTTTTCTCATAGCAATAATTTAGAATATTTTAGCACAAAAAAACAGTATATTCAACATTTCAAAATGCAATTCACTCCTTTAAAACGACATTTCACGCCAAAATAGTTTTTAATTATCATTAATATTATATAATAATGCAAAAAAGAGAGTTGTAATGTACCATGATGAATATTTGTGAGTTCTTACCAGAAAATGTTATCTGTTTCGAACTGACGATTTTGATCATGAGAAAATTCCAAAGGCATGGTGGAAAAATAATATTGAAGATCTACACAACGAATGATCAAGTAAGGAGTGATGTGAAATGAAAAAATCTACCCCCTTTTTAGTTCTACTCGACAGGATTAAAAAAAGTAGTAAGTTTATTGGCTCAAAAAAAAGGCGGATTACAGCCAGTATACTATGCTTTATTACGATGGTAATGTCTCTGCCTATGGAGGTATTCCCCACATTTGAGGTTTCAGCCGAAACCACCGCGTCAATTACGGATCCTGCAACATTACAAATTCCGATATTAGGCACAGGTATGACAATTTTTAATAGACTCGATATGTTTGTCTATTACGGGCAATATCCCCAGGATACTTCCAATGCGAATAACATGCAGCCAATTAAATGGCAGGTATGGGCGAGAAATCTAGACTTACACGGAAGCAAATACACCTATAGTTGTACTGGAGCAATAGGCTTGGCTGCTACAAAAGTATTGGATACTGCTAAGTGGATAGAAAATCCAGGCAAAAAATGGAAAATTGAAGATGATAAGTGGCTGGTATCTTACGATGCATCAGCACTTAATTCATTCTTAAGAGGAACTTTTCTTCCTAAAGCATTTTCAGCTGAGGAAAGAGCTGTAATGAGCACGCAAAAAATAGTTACATTCGGAGGAACTTTTCATCCAAGTCTAGGTGGAAGTGTCCCTCATGAAAGCGGTGAGTATAAAGTATATGTCCCTTGTTTGCAACACGATGGCGGCGAAAATCGTACTACTCCAAGGTATATTGCAAATGTACCTGCTACGGTTTATGCAGCTTCCAAAAATTGTGCAACCTATACTGGTAACGGTATAACCTACGGTACTCATTGGTACAGAACACATCCGGTGTCCAACTATGCATCATCTTTTAAAGATGCTGGAGTAGTACGTATGAATAGTAGCTATACCGCATATATGAATGGAGCAAGGGCTAATACCTATGGCGTACGTCCATTTACACGGGTAATGGGAGAGGATATCCTACTGGTTTCTGCGATTGGCACAAAGAATAATGAGACAGTTACCAATGCAGAGATGCCACAAGAAAATGGAAATGAGTATAAGCTGACGGTACGAGATGCCTCCAGAACCTTCAACGCCACAAAGACAGGTGACATAACCTATAATGCCGATTCTTTCAGGTTAAATCTTTCTTACACAGGTGCAAAGGTTGGTGCCGATGAAGCCATATCCTACATTATTACCGACAGGAATGATAATGTATATCAGTATAAACGAGTAAGAACATCTACCTCCTCGACAGATACGATTAATTTGGATATTCCTTATAGTAGCTTTTTAGGCGATCACTGCAAAGTGAAGGTGTTCAACGAAAAACTAAGTGGAGGGAAGTACACAGATTATGGCAGTGCATTTTCTACTTTTGAGATTTCAAAGCCTCATACACATTTATGGGATACAAAATGGACCCGCAACGAGACCCATCACTGGCATGAGTGTAATGCCCTAGATTGTGAGGTTACCGACAACATTGAAAAAGGCAGCTATAGTGCACACAGCTACACAGAGGAAATTGTAAAACCGGAAGCGTTAAAATCACAAGCAGACCCTACAACTCCAGCTATCTATTATAAGTCCTGTGTATGTGGTATAATCGGTACCTCGGAGACCTTTTCCTACGGCATCCCGGCAGATCATCTCCATGATGACGGAGGGTACTTTAGTAAAATGGATTCTTCATTTACCGGAGGAACGCTTACCCCAGGCAATTACTATCTTGACAGTGACATTTCCTTAAACGAGACAATGATGATTAAAAATGGAACAGTAAACCTCTGTCTGAATGGGCATAACATTAAGCAAACTGGCAATGGAAGTGTTATTGAGATAAAAAAAGAGGCCACCCTTACTTTGCATGATTGTAGCTTAAATCACTCCGGTTGTATCACCGGCAGCAGTAATAATAGCGGTATACTTAATTCCGGAACCTTTACTATGAATGGGGGAAATATTACTGGCAACTCTGGAACATGGGAAGGCGGTGGAGTATATAGTAGCGGAACCTTTGTTATGAACAGCGGCAGGATTAGTAATAATTCATCACGATATAATGGTGGCGGCGTTAAAATATATACAGGTGATTTTACTATGAACGGTGGTAGTATATTGGACAATGTATGCACGAATGAAGGTGGTGGTGTATCCTTTTCCTACGGCGATTTCACAATGAATGACGGAATGATAACAGGCAATACCTCTGGTTTTAGGGGAGGTGGAGTAGTTACTGCTACCTCCTCAAATGGTACGGTTGATGTGGGTGGTACAGCAGCTATAACAGGTAATATTACAAAATCTGGTAGCAAGACGATTCAGGATAATTTATTCTTGAATTCTAATAAGGTAAAAATTGCTACCGGGTTTTTGGGAAGTATTGGGATAAGCGGAAGCCCGGTCCCTACAGGGGACACACCTATGGATATCTCATACAATAATAATCTCGATTACAGCAAATGCTTTTTTAGTGATAACGACGCCTATGAGGTTGTGAATGCTAGAAGCATGAGCAATCAGGTGCTTCGACTTGTGAGTAAGCATGAGCATCAGTGGCCAGACACTTGGAGTAGAGACGAAAAACACCACTGGAAAGAATGCTCCATCTGCCATATGATACAGCAGAATGGTGCCCATACTCCTGAAGAGGACGATCACGATTGCTCCACCGAGATTCAGTGCTCCTTGTGTGGTGCGCAGACTTTTCCTGCGAAGAGTCATAATTTTAGCGAAACTTTGCTCCATGATGAGGAGGGGCACTGGCATCCATGTATTAATAGTGGTTGTACCGTCACAGACACCAAAGTAAATCATGAGTGGATAGAGGGTACACCAAATCCTGCACCGACTTATTTTATGGAGGGAGAGCGGATAGATACCTGTATTTGCGGGGAAACAAAGACTGTTGTTCTACCGATGATTGTAGATAACATTGATCCATCAGGTGATATTAAAATTGGTACCAACTCTGTGAGAAAGCTGTTGAACACCATTAGCTTTGGTTTGTTCTTTAAGGACCAGCAACAGGTTACAATCACCGCGGCGGATGCTGAGAGTGGTGTGAAATCTACCCAGTATTACCTATCCACAAGAATACTAGGCCAAAGTGAAATCTTAAGTATTTCCTCATGGGTGACTTACTCCAATCCAATACTGATGAACCCAAATGACAAGTATGTTGTTTATGCAAAAATTACCGACTATCATAACAATGTTGTCTATCTCGGTTCAGATGGTATTACGATTGATAATGTTGCCCCGGTAATCACGGGACTGGAAGAGGGTAAGACCTACTGTATCAGCAAAGACTTTACCATCCAGGATGATAATCTTGATACCGTTAAGGTGAATGGCGCTGTGATTCATCCGAATGAGGGTAAATATACACTGACAAATTCTGGAGCTAATGTAATTATGGTAACGGATAAAGCCGGAAACAGTGCAACTGTTACAGTAACAATCAATAGCACCCATACTCCTGAAGCAGACGATCATGACTGCTCAACGGCAATTCATTGTTCCGTATGTGGGGAAGTGACCACTCCTGCAAAGACTCACGATTTTAGTGGAGCTTTGCTCCATGATGAGGAGGGGCACTGGCATGAATGTGCCCATAGTGGTTGTACCGTCACCGACGCCAAAGTAAGTCATGAGTGGACATTGGGTACGCCAAATCCTGCACCGACTTATTTTGAAGATGGAGAGCGGATAGACACCTGTATCTGCGGGGAAACAAAAACCGTTGTACTACCGATGCTTGTAGATAGCATGAAACCAACTGGCGATATTAAGATTGGTACATACTCTGTGAAAAAACAGTTGAATGCTATTACCTTTGGTTCGTTCTTTAATAATCAGCAACAGGTTACAATCACCTCATCCGATGCAGAAAGTGGTGTACAATCTACCCAGTATTACCTGTCTACGGAAATACTCAATCAAAATGAACTAGAAGGTATATCCTCGTGGGTGGAGTATTCTAATCCAATACTGCTGAACCCGAAGGATAGGTATGTTGTGTATGTAAAAATAACTGACAAACATAATAATGTCATGTATCTCGGTTCAGATGGCGTTACCATAGATGATGATCCTCCTGTACTCTCAGGATTAGTAGATGGTGCGACCTACTGTATCAGCAAAGAATTCATAGTAGCGGAAGAATATCTTGATTCGGTTCGGGTCAATGGAGTTGTGATAGATCAAGAAGAGGGTAAGTATCATCTGACAGGTTCCGGAGGAAGCATCATTGTGGTAACGGATAAAGCCGGAAACAGAACAACTGTTGCTGTAAAAATCAATAGTACCCATACTCCTGAAGCTGATGATCATGACTGCTCTACCGAGGTTCATTGCTTGGTATGTGGAGAAGTGACCACTCCTTCGCAGAACCATGATTTTAGTGGAGCTTTGCTCCATGATGAGGAGGGTCACTGGCATCAATGTACCCATAGTGACTGTACTGTCACCGACACCAAAGTAAGTCATGAGTGGACATTGGGTACGCCAAATCCTGCACCGACTTATTTTAAAGATGGAGAGCGGATTGATACCTGTATCTGCGGAGAAACAAAAACCGTGGTACTTCCAATGCTGATAGACAATAATGCGCCGACAGGTACCATTACCATTGGCACTAATAGCTGGAACAGCTTTTTTAATACCATTAGTTTTGGAGTATTCTTTAAAAACACCCAATCTGTAACTGTCACTTCAGAGGATAGGGAAAGTGGTGTGGATAAGACTTTTTATTATCTTTCTCACAAGCCACTCTCAGAGGCAGAAGCAAGGACTGTTACGGAATGGGTAGAGTATAATGGCTCCTTTAGCCTTAATCCAAACAATAGCTATGTGGTCTATGTTAAAATTACAGATAAAGTCGGCAATAGTTCCATCCTCAGTACAGAAGGAGTGGTACTAGATAATATCCTTCCTGTTATCAGTGGTGCAACCGATGGTAAAACCTATTGTGCAGAGGTAGTGGTGACTGTCACTGATGATAATCTGGATACGGTAACACTGGATGGCAAGACGATTACACTGACAGATGGTAAATTCACCGTAACTCCTACTGATAAGACACAGACCATTACTGTCACTGATAAGGCGAGGAATGAGAAATCAGTCAGTATCACCGTTAACAGTACGCATACGTGGGACGAGGGCGTTATCACCTTACCTCCTACCACTAGCCAAAAAGGTATAAGAGCCTACACTTGTATCCATTGTGAGGAAACTAGGACAGAGGAAATCGACATGTTACCTCCTGAAGTAATTGAGGGACAGAATAGCAGTTGGAAACCACATGAGGGCGGCACCTTGTACTTCAGATCCAATGCAGCTTTCAGTGATTTTATAAGTGTATTGGTAAACGGTAAAGTAGTAGATTCGAAATACTATGAGTTAAAAGAAGGTAGCATTATAGTGATGTTGAAGCCTGAGTACCTTGCGACACTTCCTACTGGAACCTATACCCTTGGCATTAAGTCTGTTACTGGAATTGCATCCACCCAATTTACTATTATGGCAAAAGAGGAAGGCAAAGAATCACCAAAAACCGGTGACAACAGTAACATGCTACTTTGGTTTACCATACTGTTCCTCTCGGGAGGAGTACTTACTGTAATTGGATTTAAGAGTAAAAAAGAAAAGTAGAAAATTTTATGCATAACAACACATAATCCACTAAGGTAGCAAGTAAAAAGCACTTGCACTATTATGCATAAAGCTGTATAGTTTAGAAATAATTAGAAAACTGGGGTGCTTGCAAGATAGCAGGCTGAGAGGAAGCTGAAGGCTTTAACCCATAACCTGATTTGGATAATGCCAACGTAGGGAGATATGTGTGAGAAGTACGCAGATATACCATGAAGTTTGGTGTATCTGCATTTTTTTGTGCACAAATGAATAAGAAGATTGTTCACTTTGTTCAGTGCACTACTCCCTTAAGAATGAAGGAGGAAGAAATGTTAGGACAATATTTGGAAAATGTAAGAATTACAACACCACTAGTACATAACATCACGAATTATGTGACGGTAAATGATGTAGCCAATATACTACTTGCCTGTGGGGGAAGCCCAATTATGGCTGATGAGCCAGAGGAAGTAGAAGAGATCACCTCTATATGTGGAGGACTGAATATTAACATTGGCACACTGAACAAAAGAACCATAGATGCCATGTTAATAGCAGGCAAAAAGGCAAATGAGTTGGATCATATACTCCTACTTGACCCGGTAGGAGTAGGAGCCAGTACCCTTCGCTCTAAGACAGCAGAAAAACTCATGACTTTGCTACAATTTGATGTAATTCGTGGTAATATCTCCGAGATTAAAACCCTGGCAATGGGAAGTGGAACAACAAAAGGAGTTGAAGCAGATGTTGCAGATGTAGTCAAAGAAGAAATGTTAGACCAGACAGTGGAATTTGCAAAAGTATTGGCGCGACAGACAAAAAGCATCATTGTTATTACAGGACATATTGATCTAATTAGTGACGGAGAGAAATGTTTCGTTGTAAGAAATGGGAGACCTGAAATGAGTAGGATTACAGGAACCGGATGTCAACTTTCCGGTATGATAACGGCATTTCTTGTGGCTAACCCAGAGCATAAATTTGAAGCAACTGTGGCAGCAGTATGTACCATGGGTCTTGCAGGAGAAATTGCCTGGAGTCATATGGAACCAGGTGATGGTAATGCAACCTATCGCAATAAAATCATAGATGCCATCTATAAAATGGATAGACAAACCTTAGATTGGGGGGCTAGGTATGAAATGCGATAAAAAGGATTTATTGTTATATGTAGTAACAGACCGATCCTGGTCAGCTGGAACAACCCTTTACCATCAAGTGGAAGAAGCATTACAGGGTGGAGCAACATTTGTGCAGCTGAGGGAAAAAGAACTGGGCAAGGATGCATTTTTTAAGGAAGCAGTAGAGATACAGGCACTATGCAAAAGATATAGAGTACCATTTGTAATAAATGATAATGTGGAATTGGCACTTTCCATAAATTCTGATGGTGTACATGTAGGACAAAGCGATACGAAGGCGGATGATGTTCGCATAAAGCTAGGTTCCGATAAAATCATTGGTGTTTCTGCCCAGACTGTTGAACAGGCACTTCTTGCCCAGAAGAATGGTGCAGATTATCTGGGCGTCGGTGCAGTATTTCCTACCGATTCCAAAGATGATGCCAAGGATGTAAGCATGGATACACTGAGGGCAATATGCGAAGCTGTTGATATTCCAGTGATTGCCATTGGTGGTATTAATAAAAATAATGTGAAGGAGCTTTTTGGTACCGGAATATGTGGAATTGCAGTCATCAGCGCAATATTGGCACAAAGTGATATTAAAGCTGCAACAGCAGAATTAAAAAAGCTTACCATAGAGACAGTGCCATCATTTGAGTCATTAGATTCAAATAGTATGAAAACAGCATTGACAATCGCTGGTAGTGACTCCAGCGGAGGTGCAGGCATTCAGGCAGATATCAAGACAATGATGGCCAATGGAACATATGCCATGAGCGCCATCACTGCCTTAACTGCTCAAAACACTACCGGTGTGACGGCTATATTAAATGTAACTCCTGAATTCTTATCTCAGGAATTGGATAGTGTATTTACCGACATCTATCCGGATGCAGTGAAAATAGGAATGGTTCCAGAAAAAGAACTAATAGAGGTCATCGCCCATAAATTAAAACAGTATCAAGCCAAAAATATAGTGGTAGATCCAGTTATGGTTGCTACAAGTGGCGCTCGTCTCATAAGTACAGAGGCAATTGAGGTATTGAAGAACTCTCTTTTTCCTCTTGCTAGCATTCTGACACCCAATATTCCTGAAGCAGAAGAGCTAACCGGTCTACATATTGAATCGCCAGAAGACATGATATCAGTGGCCAAACTGATTTCAAATCAATATCACTGTGCAGTTCTCTTAAAAGGTGGTCATAAATTTAATGAAGCAAATGATCTGTTATTCCGTAATGGGAGCTATCGCTGGTTTTACGGAGAACGTATACAGAATTCCAATACTCATGGTACGGGTTGTACCCTATCCTCGGCCATTGCCTCCAATCTGGCAAAAGGATTTGATCTGGATACCTCTGTGGAACGAGCTAAGCAATATATTAGAGGTGCACTTTTAGCAATGCTCAATCTTGGGAAAAAAAGTGGACCGTTAGCCCATGGATTTGCCTGTACGAATGAATTTACTAGTGAGCCGTAAGAAGATGATTAGGACGTAAATAACACAGTATTAACGGAGAATGGAGAGACTAAAATGAGAAATTATACAACTCAGATGGATGCCGCACGTCGCGGTATCATTACACCAGAACTGAAAAAGGTTGCAGAAAAGGAAAAGATGTCAATTGATAAGTTAATGCAACTAGTGAGTGAGGGTAAAGTAGCAATATGCGCCAATAAGAATCATACCTGTCTCGATGCTGAGGGAGTGGGCAGTATGTTACGCACCAAAATTAATGTGAACCTTGGAGTGTCCAGAGACTGTAAGGATTATGATATAGAGATGGAGAAAGTAAAAAGTGCTGTTAGTATGGGTGCTGAGGCTATTATGGATTTATCAAGCCATGGAAATACAAAACCTTTTAGACGTAAGTTGACTAATGAGTGCACTGCTATGATTGGTACAGTTCCGGTATATGATAGTGTCATACATTATAAAAGGGATTTATCTTCTTTGACAGCACAAGATTTTATTGATGTGGTGCGCCTTCATGCACAAGACGGTGTCGATTTTGTTACCCTGCATTGTGGAATTACAAGGAAAACCATTGAACAGATACGCAGACACAAACGGAAAATGAATATTGTCAGTCGTGGAGGAAGTCTGGTATTTGCTTGGATGAGTATGACAGGAGAAGAAAACCCATTTTATGAATACTTTGATGACATTCTTGATATTTGTGAAGAGTATGATGTTACGATTTCTCTAGGGGATGCGTGTCGTCCGGGATGTCTTGCTGATGCTACAGATGTATGTCAGATTGAGGAGCTTGTAAGACTTGGTGAACTAACAAAAAGAGCTTGGGATC
Source organism: Bacillota bacterium (assembly GCA_023411225.1). Classification (GTDB taxonomy): domain Bacteria; phylum Bacillota; class Clostridia; order Lachnospirales; family Lachnospiraceae; genus KM106-2. The sequence continues at coordinate 9,205 of JAEYPA010000178.1, read as the reverse complement.
ATAATGTTCAAGTCATGGTAGAGGGGCCTGGACATGTGCCGTTAAACCAGATTGCAGCAAATATGGAAATACAGAAAACCCTGTGCATGGGTGCACCATTTTATGTGCTTGGGCCAATAGTAACAGACATTGCTCCAGGTTATGACCATATTACCAGTGCGATTGGAGGAGCAATTGCCGCTATGAATGGAGCAGCTTTTCTTTGTTATGTAACACCTGCGGAACATCTGGCACTTCCCAATGTGGAGGATGTCAAACAAGGAATTATTGCATCCAAGATTGCCGCTCATGCAGCAGACATTGCCAAGGGTATTAAAGGTGCTCGAGACATTGACGACAAGATGGCGGATGCCCGCCGTACCTTAGATTGGGAGGCACAGTTTGCATGCGCACTGGATCCTGTTACAGCCAGGAACATTCGTTGTAGTCGTGCTCCTGAGGAAGATCATAGTGATACCTGTAGTATGTGTGGAAAGTTCTGTGCAGTTCGTAGCATGAATAAGGCTTTAGCTGGGGAGTATATTGATATTTTATAATCATAGGTTTTAAACTGTCTATCCAAAGAATTTTTTGTAGAATAGTAAGGAAATATCAGTTATAATAGATATATAACTTTCTATAGAGTATACGACTAATGAGATTTTATAAAATGGAGTGAGAAAAGAATTTGGATGGACAGATGGTTTTAACCTACATAGTAGTTGATGCATTTTGTATATTACTGGCGAGTGTAATGGGCAAATTTATCAACAGTGATTTTGGTAGTAAGTATGAAGTCCTTTCGCTTAGAAAAGCACTTGTAGCATATTGTGGATTTTTAATCTTCGGATTAGTATCTATTATTATGGAGAATGGATATATTCCAATGGTAGTTCCAGTTATATGGATTACCAATATGTGTTCATTGTTTTTAATATCATTACTTGCATACTATGGATTTTTATTTGTTGAGGCAAGATTGCATAATAGTTTGCCTTCAGAGTGTCTGATACGTGTTGCCACGGTTCCTATTATACTAGTCGGATTGATATACCTTTCTACACCTTTCACCGGATGGGTATTTACAGTCACGGACACTGGGAGATATCAACGGGGCCCATTCTTAGGCTATACGTTTCTAGTCGCCTATGGTTATGCTATTGTTATAGTTTTTCATGCAATCATTCATAGTTTTATTGAAAAGAAGCAAAAGAAGAAATATGAAAGTTTAACTCTAGGGATAGGAATGATCTTTCCGATTATAGCAGGGTTACTTCAACTCAGGGTTTGTGCAACTTGTATCTTAGCTCCATCGATACTTGTTACTATTTTTTTTGTGTTTATTAACATTCAAAGTGCTCAGATTTATAACGATGCTCTGACAGGAATTAATAACAGACGTCGCGCATGCCAGTATTTAGAAGAACGAATACCCGTATGTAGTAAAGAGAAACCGATTATTTTATATATGATGGATATCAATGAATTTAAAACAATAAATGATCAGTATGGGCATGCTGAGGGGGATAATGCCTTAAAAATAGTAGCGGATACTTTGCTAAAACTGTGCAGTCAATATAACTTATTTATTGCACGTTATGGTGGAGATGAATTCATAATAATCAGTGCCTCAAAATGTCCAGAGGCAACAGAAACTATAATTAATACATTCCACAGGCTTTTATCTAGTCAATGTAAGGAACATCAGGTATCATATAAATTAACGGTATGTATTGGAAGTGCCTCATCGTTTGATGCACATGAGAGTATTGATAATCTAATCAATCGGGCGGATGCAGCACTGTATGCAGAAAAAGATAAATATTATACTAGCATGAAAAATCAAAAACCGGAGTAAGTGATAATAATTTTACCTATAAAAGGAGAATAAAATGAGGCGTAGTGATAGAGAAATAAAGGAACCTGACAAAATCATTGAAGTAATGAAGAAATGTGATGTTTGTCGACTTGCATTAAATGATGAAGGCTATCCGTATATATTACCCCTTAACTTTGGGTTTCGTGTAGAAGATGGTAAAGTTGTGCTGTATTTTCATGGGGCGACAGAAGGTACGAAGTACCAGTTGATTGACAGAGACAATCGGGCCAGTTTTGAGATGGACTGTTCTCATCGGTTGGTTATGAAGGAAGATAGTGGTAGCTGTACCATGGAATATGAAAGTATCATAGGAAGAGGGTTGGTAGAGATTGTCACTGACTATGATAAAAAGAAGGAAGCCTTAGACATCCTAATGAGCCAGTATCATCAGGAAGATTTCAGGTATAATGAGGCAGTAATTGCTCGTACTACTATTATGAGGTTAACAGTACAGAATATGACAGGTAAATCACGCATGGTAAAGAATAATTAGAATCTAGAACGGTCACTGGTCAATCCAGTGACCGTTCTAGATTTAGGGGGAGATTATTTAGTTGCATAATAGTACAAATTAAATTAGACTTATTTATCATAGAAATTTTATCCAATTGTGACAGATGTTAAAGAATAGAAAGAGTTATGAAGAATGGAGAGATGATAAGAAGATGGAATTAAAGACAGGTAAATATAAAGTCATTAAATTGGGAACCATTCGTTGTAATTGTTATGTTATCCAATATGAAGATATTAATATTCTTATTGATACTAGTGTAAAACTGGAGAGACTATGGTAAACAAGTTTGGGGAACTATATCCGCCATTTGCAGATCAAGAGGACATGATTGTGACAACTTGGGAGGTACTTGTTGCCACAGGTGCGATATTATTTTTACCGGGGCATGGGAAACCTATAAAAAAATCTATACTAAGAAGCGCTATTCATAAATAAGAGAAGGAGATGTTTTAATGAGAATTGGGGTTATACAGGCAACATCCCAAAAGGATAAGAATGAGATGTTATTTCATAGTACAGTAGAAGCTGTCAAAGAATATGGGCATCAAATCATCAATTTTGGATGCTTTAAGGATGAGGTAGATTCCTTCTCCTACATAGATATTGCGCTAGAGATCAGTATGCTTTTGGAAAGTAATGCAGTAGATTTTATGATAACCGGATGCTCTTCCGGGCAAGGAATGATGCTTGCCTGCAATAGTTGTCCCGGTGTCCTCTGTGGTTATGTGGAGAATCCTCAGGATGCTTATCTATTTGGAAGAATTAATGATGGAAATGCTGTTTCCTTCCCCCTTGGGTTGAATTTTGGGTGGTCAGGTGAGATTAACCTAAGATGTACCTTAGAAAAACTCTTTGATGGACCCTTTGGAGTAGGTTATCCCATTGAAGATGCGGAAAGGAAAAAGCAGGATACGATTTTGTTAAAACAAATGAATGGAGTAACTAAGAGGCATATGGTGGATATATTTGACCAAGTAGATGAGAAATTGTTGATAAATGCGCTAAAAAGAAGCAACGTTGTGGATTATATATTAAAGAACGGTGATAATGAGGAGCTATTGAATTTGATAAGGAAACGGTACTAAATAAAAAACAATACATTGGTTAAGTTTTTAACATTCATATCCGATAATAAACAATATAAGACAGATAACTACAGTTTCAATTGTGTATTTATTGTATAATATCCTTAATATTATTAATAAATTACAAATAATTCTTAATATTGTTGCGAAATAGAAATTGATATAGTATACTTTGTCAATAAGTTAGTATTGAGAATTAAAAAGGTATCAGATTTTAGGGGCAATACAGTATATTTAATTGATAATTAAATACTTGTAAATGAAACGCTACTTTATACACTTTTTAACCCATGTCACTTATGAAACTAAGATATTGCTTAATGTATCTTTCGCTATTTTACAATTAATAGATTTGCATATCATTAGGAAGGTAGACTTCCTTGCTAATAGATTTTATCGGTCTATGTATTCGGTGGTTGTGAAGAAAGCAGTTTTTTGTGATATACAATTTCTTACTGATTAATAAGAGCATAATATGGTAGCATCACGTGTTATTGGTGCCGGCCTTAGTAAAATTATAATCTTATCTCACAATAAGAAGCTGAATGTCTCGTATAAAGTATGAGCATTCAGCTTCTTTTTATATGATAGGATGTTCTGTGAATTTCTTATCATATAAAAATACTCCGTGGGGGATGCACACTAACAAATAAGGAAGTTATGTATAAGAGGAGATGGTCAGATGAAGAAAATACTAATAGTGGATGATGCCACGTTTATGAGAACAACCTTAAGGTTAATGCTTGAGAAGAATGGTTTTGAAGTTGTAGGTGAAGCGGGGGATGGACTAGAAGCTATTACAAAATATAAGGAATTATCTCCAGACATTGTAACAATGGATATTACGATGCCTAATCTAACAGGTACAGAAGCATTAAAAGAAATAAGAAAGATAGACCCAGCAGCAACTGTAATTATGATATCTGCTATGGGGCAAGAGACAATGGTTCGGGAGGCAGTTATTAATGGTGCCAAATCATTTATTGTAAAGCCATTTAAGGAAGAGCATGTAGTAAAAGTACTTATGAAATTATAGCAAATACTAGAATCGATACTTAAATGGAGAAGAGGTCGTAATAATATGAAAGAACTTTTGATAGATGCCTATCTATTTGAGACTACACAATTAACGGAACAGTTAGAGGAATTAATCCTTGCAAATGAAAAGGAAAATGCATATTCTCATGAGACAATCAATGAGATATTTCGAATTATGCACACAATAAAAGGGTCATCAGCAATGATGATGTTTGACGAAATCTCTAATTTGGCCCATGCTATGGAAGATTTATTTTTTTATATCCGAGAAGAGATGCCAGGCAACGTGGATTACACTACGTTAACTGACCTAATTCTTACCTGCATCGATTTTATAAAGAGTGAATTGGATAAAGTCGGAGATGGTAAGGAGCTTGATGGTAAAAATGAAGCATTGATGAATCGGATTGCCAATTACCTAGAGACTTTAAAAAATGATAGTACACAAAGGGAAAATCTGTACCGCGGGTTGGTTTTCTTTGATGAGGATTGTGGAATGGAGGATATACGTGCCTTTTCCTTGTTACTTACCATACAGAATGTGGTTAATCATTGTGAACATAGTCCAGAGAATGTTACGGATGATCCAGAAAGTGCCCAAATCATTCGTAAGGAAGGATTTTCATTAACATTTAAAAGTGAAAAAAGTTATGAGGAGTTACATCACATATTTTCTTCAGAACCTTTTGTAAAATCATTAGAACTGATACAGGAAGAATGTCCCAAAGCTATAGAGACAGAGGAAAGTTCCAGCAAGGCGAATATAGAAAACGAGCAGAAGGAAAAGCCACAATCCACCACTAGCCATCAAAGTATGATCAGTGTCAGTGTAAATAAACTGGATATATTAATGGATTTGGTTGGAGAAATGGTAACTGCTGAAGCTATGGTAACACAAAACCCAGATCTACAAGGTTTGCCTCTTGAGAACTTCAGTAAGTCAGCAAGACAACTAAATAAAATTACGAACGAGATTCAAGATGCTGTTATGTCGATTCGAATGGTTCCTTTGGCTGCAACCTTTCATAAAATGCATCGAATTAATAGAGATATGTGCAAGAAATTAGGGAAAAATGTGGAATTAGTAATACTCGGAGGAGATACAGAAGTTGATAAGAATATTATTGAGCATATATCATTTCCTTTAATGCATTTGGTGCGTAATGCCTTAGATCATGGAATTGAAATGCCTGAGGAACGAATAGCAGCCGGAAAACCTTCACAGGGGATAGTAACCATTGAAGCAAAGAATATGGGTGGAGATGTCTTGATTAGCGTTAAGGATGATGGACGGGGCTTGGATAAAAAGGGTATTTTAGAAAAAGCGAAAAAAAATCAAATCCTAACTAGGAATCCAGATGAAATGACAGATCGGGAAATCTATAATCTTACTTTTATGCCTGGTTTCTCCACTAAAGAAACTGTTTCTGAGTTTTCTGGCAGGGGAGTAGGGATGGACGTAGTAACAAAAAATGTGGAAGAGGTTGGAGGAACAGTATTTTTAGATAGTTTACATGGGAAAGGTTCCACTTTCACAATGAAAATTCCACTTACACTAGCCATAATAGATGGAATGAATATTAAGGTAGGGGAGGCGAATTATACGATTCCAACTGCTTCGGTAAAGGAGTTTTTCAGAGCTAATCAGAACCAGATAGTGGTGGATACAGCGGGAAATGAGATGATTATGGTAAGAGGACAGTGTTATCCAATCTGTAGGCTAAATGAATTCTTTGGAGTTAAAAACTCCCAAGATGATTTCCAACAGGGAATTATGATAATGATTGAACAAGATGAGAAAACCAGCTGCCTATTTGCTGATACATTACTTGGCCAACAACAGGTAGTTGTGAAAGCACTACCGGAATATATAATCAGAACCAAAAAAATGAAAGGACTAACAGGTTGCACCCTACTAGGAGATGGTAGTATAAGCCTGATAGTAGATGTAGCAGGATTATTAAATACATAAAAGAAGGAGATGATGGAATGACAGAATTAGAAAACACTCTTCTAGAGGAGGATACACAAAAGGGGAGATATCTAACATTTTCACTTGGTAAAGAGGCATATGGTATTGAAATCATGTATGTAACAGAGATTATTGGAATTCAAGCGATTACAGAATTACCGGAGCTTCCAGAATACATAAGAGGAATTATTAATTTAAGAGGAAAGATTATACCTGTAATGGATGTGAGGTTAAGATTCAAAAAAGAGTTCATAGAGTATAATGACAGAACTTGTATTATTGTAGTTGATATTGAGGATATCTCTATTGGGTTAATCGTTGATAGCGTATCAGAGGTGTTAACGATAGGTGAGGAGAATATAGTTGAGCCACCTAGAATGGGCAAGGAGCCACAGAACAGATACATTAAGAATATAGGTAAAGTGGGAAATGACGTTAAATTGTTATTGGACTGCGAGACTTTATTTTCAGAAATGGAGATAGAAGAGATTAAAAGGGGATTTTAAAAAAACTTACATCAAGGAGGATAACAACATGGGGAATAAAAGGTTTGTAAAAATTGGAGTTAAGTTAGTAATATCATTTATTATGGTTGCGATTATTGCAGGAGTAGTTGGAGTAACTGGTGTTTATTTTATAAGAAAGATTAATCAGGAAGGTACAGATCTATATAAAAAGAATACATGTGGAGTAGATTATATTGCTCAGGCTGCAATAAAATATCAGAGAGTTAGAGTGGGTGTAGCTTCAGTAGTGATTAATGATTCTACCAAAGAGCAGTCGCTTACCAAAATGAATGTTTTGATGAATGAAGGAAAGTCATATTTGGAGAGCTATGAGAAAAATTGTGTAGAGGATCAAAAAGATATTGAATTACTAACAGCAGTAAAAGATAATTGGAAAAAATTTAGTGATACATTAACACGACTACAGAGTCAGTTGAAAGCAAATGATTATGATAGTGTAAAAGTTACATATGTTGGGGAACTACAGAATTTGTCTGACGCATTGCAGTCTGCATTTGATAATTTAAGGCAATATGATGTAGATGCAGCGAAAGACAAAGCGAATAATAATGATAAACATGCAACGAATGCTATTTTAATAATGTTCATAATTATTGGATTAGGGGTGGCATTAGCTGTTACAATGGGACTTGTTATAACAAGGAGTATCACTAAACCAATTTATAAGTCCATAGAGGTAGCAAAGAAAATATCAAAAGGCGATGTCGCGGTAGAGGTTGATGAAGAAAGAAATAATGAGATGGGATTGCTTGCTAAGGCTATGAAAGAAATGATTCATAGTATTCGTGGACAGGCAATAATTGTAGAGAAAATTGCAGATGGAGATCTGACAATGGACATAGAAGTTCGTTCAGAACAAGATTTGTTGAATAAAAAGCTCAAGGAAATGGTACAGAAGAACAATGAAGTACTGAGTAATATTGCTCATGCCGCTGAACAGGTTGCAGCCGGATCTAAGCAAGTATCTGATTCAAGTGTCGCATTGTCTCAGGGGGCTACCGAGCAAGCCAGCTCCATTGAGCAGCTGACCACTTCTTTGGAAGAAATCTCTTCTCAGACTAAGTTGAATGCCCAGAATGCAAATCAGGCCAATGAACTGGCTAAGTTGACGCAAGAGAATGCAGCCAAAGGAAATGAACGTATGAAAGAAATGCAAAAGGCAATGGATGAGATCAATCTTTCTTCTACTAACATCTCCAAAATCATAAAGGTAATTGACGAAATTGCATTTCAGACCAACATACTTGCATTGAATGCTGCTGTAGAAGCAGCCAGAGCAGGACAGCATGGCAAAGGTTTTGCCGTAGTAGCAGAAGAAGTGCGTAACCTTGCTGCAAGATCTGCCAATGCAGCCAAGGAGACCACAGATCTAATAGAAGGTTCCATAGACAAAGTGGTGGCTGGAACTCAGATTGCTAATGAAACTGCCAGTGCATTAAATAAGATTGTGGAGGATGTTACAAAAGCATCTTCATTAGTAGCTGACATTGCTATTGCATCCAATGAACAGGCTTCTGGAATTACACAGATTAATCAAGGAATTATGCAGGTATCCCAGGTGGTTCAGACCAATTCAGCAACCTCAGAAGAAGGAGCTGCAGCAAGTGAAGAGCTTTCAAGTCAAGCTGAATTGCTTAAAGAAGCTGTGGAACAGTTTAAATTAAAGGAAGAAATTAGAGCCAATAATAGATATAGTGAGTTAAGCCCAGAGATACTAAAGGTGCTAGAAGGTATGACTGAGAAAAGTCAAAAAGAGCAAGTAGAGGCGAAGGATTATTTGAGTCAGACTCCCAACACTAAAATCATATTAAATGATTCTGAATTTGGAAAATATTAAGAGGAGATAGAATGGGTATATGCTAAGTATCACAGAAAAAGAGTTTGATAAATTAGCTTCCTACATTCATCAGAATTATGGGATACATCTCTCAGAAAAAAAGATGTTACTAATGACCGGAAGATTAAGCAATTTGCTTGAAACAAAACATATTCGTAATTATTCGGATTACTATGACTATGTGGTGTCGGATCGTTCCGGTCAAGCAGTGACAGAGCTGATTGATAAGATTACGACCAATCACACTTTCTTTATGAGAGAAGCAGAGCATTTTAAGTATTTTAGCGATGTTGTTCTTCCGTATTTAAAAAAGACTATCCCTGATCATGACCTTAGAGTCTGGAGCGCAGGCTGTTCTTACGGGCAGGAGCCTT
>JAEYPA010000148.1 GCA_023411225.1 Bacillota bacterium | reverse complement strand
TTCTTGAAGTGAAGGATCTGACAGCTCCAAAAGCCTTCCGGAATATCAACTTACAGGTACGTGAAGGTGAAGTAGTAGGACTTGCGGGACTTTTGGGAGCTGGTAAAACCGAGCTTATTCAGGCTATTTTTGGTTATCATAAAATCGTAAAGGGTGAGGTAAGAGTAAAGGGTAAACCGGTCAATGTAAGGAGACCATACAAAGCGATAAAGCTGGGAATGGGACTTGTACCGGATGAAAGAAGGACGCTAGGACTAAACCTGAAATTTAGTATCAAGGATAATACAATACTTCCTTCCATGGAAAAGTTTAGAAGATTACGTATATTCCAGAACCATGAAGAAGAGTTAAAGAGTGCCTATGATATTAATGAGAAAATGAATCTTAACTATTATTCCTTATGGCAAAATGTCAGCAAGCTGTCTGGTGGTAATCAGCAGAAAATTGTTATTGCTAAATGGATGCTGCGTGAGACTGAGATTTTTCTTTTGGATGAACCTACCAGAGGTATTGATATAGGTGCAAAATTCGAGATATATAATCTGATTAATGAACTGACAAAGCAGAAAAAGGCAGTAATTCTGGTTTCGCCTGAGATGGAGGAGCTAATAGGCTTATGCAACCGAATCTATGTTATGTATGAAGGCGCAATTATGGATGTTGTAGAGGGTGAAAGGAAAACCCAGGAAGTCATTATCAATAATTTATTAGGAGTGAATGCAAAATGAGTGATTATAAAATAAAGTCTAAAAGGTATAATGATGGATTCAAGGCACTGCTTAGTGACTGGATGATAGCATTCTTATTTGTCGCATTATTTGCGATATGCTGCCTAAACAGCAATTTCCGTACACCTACAAATATTATGAATGTACTTCGTCAAGCATCGTTTGTTGCAATTATAGCAATGGGTGAATTCTTTGTAATATTAATTGGTGAAATGGATATGTCCATATCTTCAATCATTGGAATGGTATCAATACTCTTTGCTGGTTTTACAGTAAATAATGGATGGCCAATTTGGGTTTGCATATTGATTGTCGTAGTAACATCTGCATTAATCGGAGTAATCAACGGTTCTCTTGTTGTGTATGGAAAAATACCATCTTTTATTGCAACGTTGGTTATTATGAATATGCTAAAGGGAGTAAATTATATCTATTCGGACGGGTTGCCTATTTCGGGACTGCCATCCAGCTTCGGAAAACTGGCGCTTGGAAAAGTGGGAATTATACCAGTTGCAGTTATTTTGATGATTATATGTGCAGTTATTCTTTACATATTTACGACACATACAGCGATTGGCCGCAGTTTTTATGCAGTTGGAGGCAATAAGGAAGCATCGAAACTATCAGGCTTAAATGTTAGTTTTATAGCAATTCTTGCATTTGTTATGTGTGGCATACTGTCTGCTATTGGTGCGTTGGGACTTACCTCCAAAACTTTATCAGGTAATGTTACCTTGGGTGATAATCTTCTTTTTGATGTCATGACAATCTGTGTATTGGGTGGTACCTCTCTTACCGGAGGCCGCGGTCGTATTGCTGGAATTGTAATCGGTGCTCTCTTCTTACAGGTTATCTCAAACATCATGGTATTATTAGGCATCAATTCATATTGGCAGTGGGTTGTAAAGGGCATAATTCTGGTTATTGTTGTTCTGATTGATTCCAACTCAAAGAGAGATTAATAATTTACCGATTGGATTTATGTGGGATTATTAAAATGGAGTAGGTTATGAATAAAATAATTTTTGGACAGTTAGGAAAACTCAGAAAAGATAAAATTGAGGAATATGTTAATTTACATAATAATGCATGGCCCGGTGTTTTGGACATGATACATCGATGTAATTTAAGAAATTATTCAATCTTTCTGCAGGAGGATATGGTATTTGCCTATTTTGAATATGTCGGTGAAAATTATGAAAACGACATGAAAATTATGGCACAGGATGAGGTAACACTAGAATGGTGGAAACATACAAAACCATGCTTTGAAAAATTCTCCATATCACCCGAGAGCGAATTCTACCATGATATGAAGCAGATATTCTATTATGAATAAAAAGCGAAAAAGGAAGGATAGAAAATGAATTACGGAAAAAAAGTCTGGATTTTCCCAGATGCTGAACTGCCACCGGTAGGCGTAAACAGTATCCCTGGACATGAATCTATCATAATTTTAAATACAGGGAAAGAAGATGCCAATATAAAGTTTACTTTTTATTATACGGATCGAGAGCCAGTAAAGGATATTGAAGCAACGGTCCAGGCGGAGAAGGTGCGGTGTTTCCGTACCAATGAGAAAAAAGATTTTGGAAGCTATATGCCAACTATGGGAGAACAGTATGCTATTGTTCTGGAAAGTGACGTAAATATTATTGCACAGTATGGAAGAGCAGAGCCTCGGGCTGTGAACTTCTATACAACCCCGGGTTATTGTAGCGATTAACTATTAACATAGGATTAAACGGAGGATTTTAATATGGTTGAACATGGAACAATATATATCCCTTACGAGGAATATAAGGAAAGAGCAAAAAAAGCAGGAGATATATTAATTCGAGAAGGTTTAGATGCACTTATCGTAAATTCGAATGAGGCAGATTATGCAAATGCAAGATATTTCTCAGGCTTCTGGCCACTATTTGAACGGTGTGGAGTAGCAATATCACCAAACGGCGATGCGGCATTGATGGTTGGACCTGAAAGTCGTGAATTTGCTAAAGACCGTTCTAAGATTGATAAGATCTTTGTTTTAAAAGAATATAGGGAAGGTGCTGATCCGGCTTATCCGGAATTAAAGTGTGATACCTATAATGATGTATTTAAAGCGATAGGAGTAACTGGAAAGAAGCTTCGCATCGGTGTTGCTAGTTACCTAGATACTTCCGTTATCATTATGGAAGGAATTAAGGAAGCATTTCCGGAGGCAGAAATAGTTCGTGCAGACAAAATTATGGTTGAACTTCGTTCCATTAAATCAGAGAATGAAATTAAATGCCTAAGGGAAGGCTACCGCATTGCGGGGCTTGCAACCGAGCAGATAATTAAAGAGATTAAGCCTGGAATGACAGAATTGCAAATGGTTGGTGTGGCACAGAGAGTTGTTTACGAAAATGGTGCCGAGTATGAAGGACTACCTATGTATGTATTCTCGGAAGCATCTACCCGTCATGCTATTTCAAGACCAACCTATCGAAAATTCCAGAAAGGTGATATAGTACAGCTAAATCTTTCTGCAAAAATTGATGGTTATTCTGCATCAATCGGATATCCAATTGTTCTTGGCAAACTGGAAGGCAGAAGACGTGAAGTTGTAATGTTTGGACTGGAAGCTCATAACTGGACTCAGAAACAGATAAAGGCAGGTGTGCCTGCAGCAGATATTGCAAAGAATTTCTATCAATTTTATGTGGATAATGGATTTAAGGATAATTTCGTATATGGACCGTTACATGGAACCGGTATAATTGAAGTGGAAGCTCCTTGGGTAGAGACAACATCGGATTATTTACTTAAGCCAAATATGACATTCCAGATAGATACCTTTATTTCAACCGATACCTATGGTGTACGGTGGGAGAAGGGTATTGCGGTTACCGAAAGCGGCTGCGATGTAATGTCACCGGAAATCGGTAAGCTATACGAACTTGAGTTTTGATTGATAAAGGAGTGACACTTTATGCAAATGGTTGACATGTTTTATAAAGAGCTGGAAGATGCTAAAAATAGAAAAGTTCCATTTATTATACCAATTGGTACGATAGAATATCATGCATTGCATGCAAGCTGTGGAACGGATACCATGGTAATTAATGGCATAATGCGTGAATTGGAGAAAAAAAAGGAAATTGTGGTATGTCCGCCTATTTGGTATGGTGTTGCCAGTTATGCCGTAGCCGGTCCGGAGAGCGGTACGATACATGTTGATGTAGATACATACGAACAGTATATTTATTGCATTTTGAAATCCCTGGTCTATGGTGGTGTTAAAAATATTTACTGTGTTGCTCATCATCAGACGGAAGAAGGAGGATTAATGCCTATGACCATTGCATGCCACAAAGCTGCTAAAAAGGTCATCATGGAATATATGGAAGATACTCGCGGAAGAGGCTGGTGGGGCAGCAATGATTATAGTGATTATTATGAAAGTCTAGGCTCTGGAGATGATCCTTTTTCGTATATTAAGGTGATACCATTGATTAGCAAAGAGGCACAGCATAAATGCGGTGGTTTTGACCATGCAGGAAAATATGAGTCAAGCCTTATGTATGCTCTCTATCCAAATCATGTTGATCTGGAGCGCACCAAGGAAAATACAGAATGGTTTGCTAAAAACTCTGTTGAGACAAGTATGGAACTTGGACAACACATGGTTGAGTGTACATTAGAAACCTTGGAGAAGATTATTATATAATTTCTACTGATAAGATACTTTACTTGTAAATACTTGATTTGGGGCTGTAGTTATTGACATATTTGTCTTAATACTACAGCCTCCTTAGTTGGAAAGGTAGTCTAAAAATGACTGAAAAGGAAAAAGCCCAAAAAGGCATTCTGTATAATGCAAATTATGATGAAGAAATATGCCTAGAAAGAGCAAAATGTCAGGAACTGTGCTATGAATATAATCAACTTAAGCCCTCTGATATGGCAGGCAGAGACAAGCTGATAAAAAAAATACTCAAAAAGACAGGTAAAAAGTTGCTAGTTGAGCAGCCGTTTCGTTGTGATTTTGGATATCGAATCAGTCTTGGCGAAAACTTTTATTCCAATTACAATTTAATAATTCTTGACGGAGCAGATGTCATAATTGGAGATAACGTATTTATTGGGCCAAATTGTGGCCTATATGCCGCTGGCCACCCGCTAGATATCGAACGTCGCAATGAAGGATTGGAGTATGCATGGCCTATCACCATTGGCAATAATGTCTGGATTGGTGGAAATGTAACGATTATGGCAGGGGTTACAATTGGAGACGGAGTTGTGATTGGTGCCGGAAGCGTAGTTGTTAAGAGTATTCCTGCAAATTCTCTGGCTGTCGGAAATCCGTGCCGCGTGATCAGAAATATCTCAAAAGAGGACGATTTAAAGTATATGCTCTAAAATAACTGGCAAATTTACTATTTATTATATGATTTTGCAACACTACTACCCATTAGAACAGTATTCGGAAACAACTAGCTATGTACCGAGTACTGTTTTTTCTTTTTCTATTTTATGCATTCTAACTGGTTATTATATCGCAGGTCTTACAATTGGTTTTTATCTGGTTGTGAAGCTGATGCAAATCTACTCTTTTTCAACCACAATTAAGTTCAACTCAGATAGTCCCCATAATCTTATTCTTGCATATCTAAAAAGCGCGGAACAGTTCAGCAAAAGACGCATATAACTTTTACCTTTGGTACATAAATGACAAAGTCTTGAAATACAGTAAAACAGGGTTGTTACATCCTTGGATGTGCAGCCCTGTTTTGCAGCCCTATGTTAAAACGGTGGTATGTAATATCCCAAGTCTTTACAACAATTCAAAGGTCATTTTAACGGTTATATTATTCTTCACTGCTTGCCATACAGGAGAGATATTTTCAGCCTGTTTGATTACATTTTTCATGTCATCTTCCGTAATATCACTTGATTCGATACAAATATTAAAATGAATCTCTTTTAATGCTAAAGGCTGCTCACTTCGAATTCCTTCAACTACAGCCGAATAGTTGGCAATTTTTTTACCTAATCTTCCAAGAAGAAAGACGACAGTAGTACTTACGCAGCCCGAAAAGCTCATGAGGAGTAACTCCAATCCTCCAAAACCTTGACCATCTCCCAGTGGTGGCGCATAATCAAAAGGGATTACTATATCCGAGTTTGTATCGGAAACTCCTTCAAAATGCACTTTCTGGTTTGTTCTTTTGACATTAATTAATAAGTTCGACATATAAATTTCTCCTTTATAAAATTTTATATAACGAATGTTATATACAGGGTAAAAATTAAAAGAGCTTAAAAAGCATTGTAAATCGCTGGTTGATTTCCTCGTCTGAAATGTCTATATTTTTCAGGATGATCTGTTCCGTTATATTTAAATAGGTATGCATCAGTAGATCGGTAAATGTCTTTAGTCTGGCTGGATCACTGATATCCTTTACCAGATAATCCTTGTTCAGACTAATTACTTTATTCACCCAATCGCATAATTGTGCCTCGATCTCTTCATCTCCAAGCAGATGATACCAGCCCTGAATAGCAAGGCGGTAGACTTGCTTCTGATAATCCGAAAAATGTTTGCGTTTAATGACTGCTTTAACATAGAGATCCTTTATTGGCAGCGAAGCATCAGCATCTCCCATGACTTGATTCATCATTCTTTGAAATTCGCCTAACACGCATTCTTTAAATAAAGCTTGCTTATTACCAAAATAGTAATAAAGGGTCGGCTGCGTACACCCTGCTGCTTTCATGATATCACGCATAGATGTACCATGATATCCCTTATTGCTGAATAATTTTACAGCTTCAATAATAATCTTCTGTTGAACCTCGTTCATTGGTCACCTCGTATAACAATCGTTATATTCAATATATATAACTCTATAAAAAATGTCAACTGGTTTTAGGCTTTTCCATCAGATTAATTCTTAATCATCAGGTTAACTTTCTGGCTTCTTCTAAAAAACTTAATATTGTAGGAGAAAGCCATTTATCTTTATGATATGCGATTTGTGTATAAACTGGAAGAGAAGCTTCTTTCCAAGGTATTTCAACTAATAGATTTTGGGCGATCTCGTATTCTACTGAAATACGTGGTAAAAGTGCAACTCCAAGTCCACTCATTACAAGCTGTTTTATAGCATGAATGTTATTAATTCCTATGATGGATTTGGGATGAACGTTGGTCTCATTGATAAGTTCTTGAATCAATGCGCGGTAAGTACAATCTTCTTGCGTAATAATTAATATCTCATTTTCAAAATCAAGTAAATTTACGGACTCTTTTGTTGTTAGAGGATGACCGGAAGGAGCAATTGCAACAACTGACTCCTTAATTAAAGTTTCTACAATAAGATCTGAATAAGATATCTGGCGGGTTAAAAAAAAGGCAATATCAACATCGTTATTTTGTAATGCCGCATGTATCTCTTTAACTGACCCAAACTTTAAATTAACGTCTGCATTTGGGTATTTGTTTATGAAATGTTTTAGTATTAAGGGCAAGCGGACAACGCTAAAAGACTCATTGGCACCGATTGTTATTTTGCCCGTCTCGGTGTCTCTTTCAGAAAAAGAAGACAAGACCTCGGAAGATAATTTCAAAATATCATCAGCATAATAAAGTAAATGTTTTCCCTCTTCGGTAAGCTTGATTCTATGCCCAAGTCTTTCGAAAAGCTTTACCTTAAGTTCATCTTCTAATAATTTGATATGAGTGGTAACCGTTGGCTGTGCATAGCCGAGTATAGCGGAAGCATTACTGAAACTTCCTGTTTTTGCGATAGCAGAAAATGTTTTTAATTGTTTAATTTCCATATATTATCACTCCTATATCAATATTATAATTCATAATTAAATTCATTACAACTATCAAATATACTAATATGAGATTAGAGGATATACTTACTATTGTAAGTAATAAATGAAAAGGAGTGATTGAATATGATTAAGGCAATTCTATTTGATGCATATGGTACTTTGTACGATGTGCATTCGGTTATGAAAAAATGCAATGGATTGTATCCGGGAAAGGGTACTCAGATTAGTCAGATATGGAGACAAAAACAACTAGATTATGTATGGATTAGATCGTTGATGAATAAATATGCTGATTTCTGGTCATTAACGAAAGATGCACTTTGTTATGCGTTAGAGGAACTTCGACTACAGTATAATGAAGAAATAGTAGATGAGATTTTAAATGAGTATTTACATTTAAACCTTTATCCAGAAGTGATAGAAGCAATGAATATCTTTCGACCTAGAAAATTAGTAATTTTATCAAATGGTAATATTCATATGCTCAATGAACTAGCCCAAAATACGTCTATGGATAAGTACTTGGATGATATAATAAGTGTTGACGAGTTTAAAGTTTACAAACCGGTACCTGATGCATATGATTTAGCGGCCAAAAGATTAGGTTTTGAAAAAGAAGAAATTCTTTTCATTTCATCAAATGGTTGGGATGTAGCAGGATCAAAATCTTATGGATTTAAAGTAGGCTGGCTTAACCGACTACATAAACCTATGGATCGACTTGGAAGTAAACCAGATTTTATTGCATCTAATCTGATTGAATTAGGGCAAAAAATAGAAAATATCTAAAATATTCTAATTTAGGAACTGATCATAACAGCGAAAGCTTGTATTCTAGCAAATTTACTAGGGTACAAGCTTTTTTTATAAAAAGGGCGAAGCCAGTGCATTGGGAACAAGACTCAATCGTGAAAATTCAGTTCCAAGTCCAGTTTATGGGACACCATTAGTGCTAAACTCATCTCATAAGCAAAAGTAATAGGAAAGTGGAGGTGCCAATATGAACGATTGGAATCAAGATGGAAAGATAGATTGGCAGTCAGGTAATCAATCAAATGGTGGGATGTCTACATTTTGGGCAGTTATCTGTATTATTGGGATGATATATTTATTTAGTTCGATTATGGGACTTACGGAACCAAAATGTGTGCATTCCGGTTGTGATAATCGCCCTAAAGATGGAAGCAGTTATTGCTGGTTACATGAAAGCAGTTCTTATCATAGTTATAAAAGAGATACTATAGGTAAAAATAATATATCAAAAAGTAGTAGTTATGAGAGTAGTAAGTCAACCGGCAGCATACCAGGTTCCACTAAGAATTCTGTAGGTACAACAACCAGAAAATCAAAAAACAATACTTCATCAAGTAGTACAAAAAAATCACTAGATCCATACAATGCAAAGGACTATTCAGATGCAGAGGATTATTACGATGAATGGGTAGATTAGGGCAATTTTTCATCTGTCTACAATGAGAATATATTAAAAGAAACAAGGAATCATGATTATCTGTCAGAGCAGCTTTATCTCCAGTTACATTACTAGCACCACATTGTAGTACTTAGGTGTTTGTTCATAATGAGCAGTAGTGTGAGGTACTGAGACAATAGCTTAGCATTAACAGCTTTTATAAGCTCCATTCTGGGCATTTTTTATAACTTAGATAAAGAGCTTCTATATTTATTCCCACAAGGCTCGCTCCCTGATTGCAATGATAAGGAATCGAAATATTTATAAGGACGTGAATAGGCATGAAAAAGAAGTAGTAATTTGTAGATGGATTATATTGACAGTTACTGCTTGTAGTGATATCATATAATAGTTAGAAAACTTACTATAAGAAATCAAACAATAAAAAATCAAACAATAAAAACGATTCTTATAGTGATGAAATAATTGAAGTCAAAGAAAGGAAAATTTGTATTTTGATAACAGTAAAACGAAAGGATTTTGAAGCATTGAACGATGTTTCACTCATATGGACCTGTATTGGTCCTACTATTCAACAGATTCGTGGTAAAGATTTTGTAGTAAAATCAGAAGCATACGCTCCGCTGAACCCCGGACAACGAGCTTTGTTAATGTTTCAAGTGCTATATGGACATACGTCCAATGGTGTCGAAGAATTCTATTCTCATTTATCCTATTTGTTAATTAATAAAGCTGTCTGGCCACAATTAAAAAAAGGAATGAAGTATTTTGGAGATTATGATATGGTACAGATTCTCGAAAAGATGGATATAGCTTATCAAAGCCTTAAAGTGGACGAATATAATGAAAATACAGAGCCACATAGTGTTTATATCACCGGTACATATAAAAAAGCTGAATTATCTGAATCACTAAGCAATATTAATAAATCGCTTAGTGATACTCTTCCGTTATCAATTAAGTTGGTTGCTTCTTATATTCGAGATAATGTTAATGAATTTGTACAATTAACTGATTGAATAATCGGTAAGAGACATAGCTTAAAATATATAGGGATATCAATCAAGGGATTATTCGACTTATTGGAGGTATTTATGGAAAACCATAGACTAGAAGAAATACATGAGCAATATTTTAAATTGATACCATTATTTTATAAATGTAAGACATACTATATTGACAAGAATAGAACTGATAATTTGTGTAATAAGAACCAGGCAATGGCTATTATGATAATTGGTAAGGCGGAAAAAATTATGCCTTCTACACTTAGTAAATTTATTAATTTGGAAAAAGGAAGTTTAACGACATTAATTGACTCCCTAGTAGAGAAAAAGATTGTAATAAAATCTAACCATCCCACTGATAGAAGAAAAGTATTGTTGACATTAACTTCTGAGGGAAAAGAGTATATGAAAATGATTGAAGAGCAATCCAAAGAAGGACTAGCTTTAATGGTTGCAAATCTAGATGAAAAAGAAATTGATCAAATGTATTCGGGACTAATAAAACTCGTAGAGATATTTAGAAAAATCTCAGATCGAACAGATTAGGCATGAAATGCATAATGAATCTCTATTAAATCAAACAACTAAATGGGAAGAAGCTCCTGTCAGATTAGAAGTTCTACCTCTGGCAGAGCTTTTCCTTTTTTATAAAGATTTAAAATGACAATTGATACGTTATGTTCTTTTTGATGTCGTTTTTATTTGATGACCATTATCTTTAAACAATAACGCAATTACAAGTCCTGCTAGTACTAGGATGCCACCACTTATATGGTAAATCATAAACGCTTCATTCAGAACAATAACAGCAAACAAAGCGGTTAGTATTGGTTGAAGCAATGTAAGTATGGAAACTGTGGAAGAATCAATATAACCGAGAGCATAATTAATGGAAAAGTATCCCCCAACCTGAGTAATCAGGCCCAGGCATAATAAATAGGTCCATGATGGTAGAGAGAAACCATATAACGCGCTTCCTGTAGCAATGCAACATATCAATAACGTAATGGTACATCCTAAGAAAGTGAAAAAGACAACTTGAATGGTGCTTTTTTTCTGCCTGATTTCTTTTACTGACAAAACATACAGAGCTAAAAATAAACTTGCGATAATGGAAAATACAAAACCTGTATCTATTTTCATATGGATAATATTATTAATGCCGATGATTATAGCGACACCAAGAATCGCAATAGTATTACCTACCCAATGGAATCGGTTCAACTTCTCCTTGAAAAGTATCATTGCTCCTATTCCGACCCATACCGAGGAAAGATTGACAATCAATGTAGGAAATGTCGTATTGGATATAATTACAGCTGTATTCCAGAATACCAGTTCAAATGCGAAAAACATACCACCCATTAACGATATACAGATTTCCTTTATAACCATATCCTTGTTTTTTACACGGATATAGAAGGGTAATATAAACAATGTGGCAAAAAATACCCTATAAAAGGAAACGGATATACCATTAATATGGGCCTTCTTTACGAAGAATGCCGATATGGATATACAAGCGATTCCAAAAAACAGCAATATCCAGGGCAATTTTTTTAGTTTTACTTCAGTCATAATTTTACCTGCCTTTTCTATTAAATACTAATTTATGTAAAACATGAATTAGTATAATTCATTTCAGTCCATTGGTCAATACAGCTGAAAACATATTATAATTGTCTCATTAATAAGGATACTTTTCGGACAGAGTATTAGGAATATGATATACTAAAATAAGTATAAAGACAGGTTTCAAAAAACTTGAATAATAGTAAGGAGTACTTAGTATGGAAGAAATTGATGGACGCTTTGTTATGCATGGTGTGGAATGGGATGATCCCTTGTGTATACATTCTGTAGAAGATGTAGTTAAGTATGTTAATGAGATTGGATTTTTACCACTCTTTAAGAATGAAATTCCAGGCTTTTCATTAGAGGAGAGAACTCTTCCCGAACACTGGTGGTGTGATGATCCTAAGAAAGATCCTTGGATGTGGAGGGCTATGATTGCAAGAGGCAGAGATATTGCCTATGGCAAGTTTTTTGATAAAAAGGCTGGATTTATCTCAAAGAGGTGGCTTCCATACTTCGCAAATTATCGTAGAGATGGCTATGACTTTGATGCTCTTTATGAGGATGGAAAGGCATCTAATAAGCATAATAAAATCATGTTAAACTTCATTGAGGACAAGCGTGATTCAGAGATTTATTCCAATGAACTAAAGAAGATTGCTGGCTTTGGTAAGGATGGAGAAAAGGGATTTGATGGAGTAATTACAAGTCTTATGATGCAGACTTATCTTTGTAATTGTGATTTTAGGAAGCGTAAAAATAAGAAGGGGCAGGAATATGGCTGGGATGTTGCAATCTATTCATCTTTAGAGCACTTGTGGGGATATGATTATGTGACTTCGAAGTATAAGGAAAAACCGGCAGATTCTTGGAATACTATTGTGGAGCATATGAAGGAGATATATCCTAATGCAACAGAGAAGCAGATAAAAAAAGTATTGAAGTAATGGGAATGGTCATCTTTTTATTTTTGTACAAGGAGGAAATATGATGGAATTATCTACAATTCTAGAGCGGGAAGAATACAATTTTATTAAGACGGATGAACATCTGGGAAAGAATGTAATCCTCCTTGGACTTGCAGGTAGTTATTCTTATGGTACCAATAGCAATGCAAGTGATATTGATATTAGAGGAATTACTTTAAACCGTAAATCAGATTTAATTGGGTTAACACAATATGAACAATATGTAGATGGCATTACAGATACTGTAATTTACACATTTAACAAGATGATTACACTACTTCTTAGTTGTAATCCTAATACGATAGAACTTTTGGGTCTTAATCCTGAGCATTATTTGTTCTTAAGTGATATTGGGAGAGAACTTTTAGAGAACAAGAAAATGTTTTTGTCGAAAAGAGCCATCAATTCATTTGGTGGTTATGCAGATGCTCAGCTTCGAAGATTACAGAATGCACTTGCAAGGGACTCTTATCCTCAAAGGGAGAGAGAGCAGCATATTTTTAATTCAGTTAAAAATGCGATGCATGATTTTAATAGACAATATAAGAGATATCGAAAGGGCAGCTTAGAGATATTTATTGATACAGCTGAAAATCCGGAATTTGATACAGAGATTTTTGTTAATGCAGATCTTAAGCATTATCCACTCAGAGATTATACAAGCATGTGGAATACCATGGCCAATGTTATTAGGGATTATGACAAGATTGGTAAGCGAAATAAGAAAAAAGATGATTTGCATTTGAATAAGCATGCCATGCATCTGATGAGATTATTTATGATGGCAATTGATATTTTGGAGAAAGGTGAGATTAACACTTACCGTGAAAAAGAACATAAACTTTTGATGGATATTCGTTTTGGAAAATTCCAAAAGGAGGATGGAACGTTTGATGCGTCTTTTTATGATGTACTTTCTGAATATGAGAAGAAGCTCCATTATGCCGCAGTACACACAGATCTTCCCGATGAGCCTAATTTTGACAGGGTGCAGGAGTTTGTCATGTCAGTAAATGAAAGGGTGGTTTGTGATGAAATATGAGGATTTCGAAGGTTCAGTTGAAGAATTGATTCTAATGAAAATAAGAGAAATTGAAGAAAAGGAACAAGTCAGAATAATACATGTAGTGGAGTCTGGAAGTAGGGCCTGGGGTTTTGCTTCTCCTGATAGTGATTATGATGTCAGATTTATATATGTTAGAAAAAGAGAGTCATATTTAAGTCTTAGAGACACAAAGGATATTCTTGATTGGGAACTAAATGAAGTCCTAGATATAAATGGATGGGACTTGAAGAAGGCATTACAGCTATTTCATAAGTCCAATGCAACACTTTTCGAATGGGCTAATTCACCTGTTGTTTATTACACAACGGAGGAATGGAAATCCATTTACAAGATTTCTAATGAATACTTTGCTTGTAAATCTGCCCTTTATCATTACTATGGCACTGCAAATAAGAATTACCATCAGTACCTTTTATGTGATTTGGTGAAGTACAAGAAATATTTTTATGTACTTAGACCAATTCTAGCATGTAAGTGGATTGAAAAGAAAAAGTGTCCTCCCCCTGTATTATTTGAAGAATTGAAACATGAAGTTTTAGAAGAGGAAATGATAAAAGTTGTTGATGAACTTCTTGCAGAAAAAGTGAAAATGTCAGAAGCGGACAAAGCACCGAAAATAGATGTGATAAATGAGTATATTGAGAGAAATCTAGAATACTATAAGTCATTGATAAATGGAATGGATGATGACAGAAAACCGGAGTGGGATCCCCTTGAAGCTACTTTTTTAAGAAGTGTAAATTACCTTAGTTAATGTATCAATTTACAACAACAGTGAAATGTCTTTATTATTTTAAGATACATACAAGAATAAGAAAACCTTTAGTTTGAGAAATGCGAAAGAAGGATTTATTATGTTACAAAATCTGATGGATATTAGACGAAATGAATAAAATCAACCATTCAAATCAACCGAATGGTTGATTTTTTTTTGAGGTCGATGCCGTATTATGGTGAATAGGAGGTGCAATATGGAAAATTTAATTAGAGTTAGTCATTTAATAAAAAATTTTAAAGAAAACAAAGTACTAAAAGATGTGAGTTTTGAAGTGCATAAAGGAGAAGTGTTATGTATTCTAGGTCCCAATGGTGCAGGGAAGAGTACAACGATTAATATACTGACTGCAGCTCTTTGTAGCGATGGAGGGGACATCTGCTACAAAGGGGTTCCAATCAACCAACAAATTAATGCCTATAAAAAGGAACTCGGTATTGTTCCGCAGGACATAGCGTTGTATGAGGAACTAAGTGCAGAACGTAATTTAAGCTTTTTTGCTTCCCTTTATGGTTTGAGAGGGAACAAACTCAAGAAAGCGGTGAATGAAGCACTTGCATTTGCAGGCCTTGAAGACCGAAGAAAGGATAAAGTCAAAACATTTTCTGGCGGAATGAAGCGGCGCCTTAATATTGCCTGTGCAATTGCACATCATCCAGAGTTAGTTATTATGGATGAACCTACAGTGGGAATAGATCCTCAAAGCCGTAACCACATACTGGATTCTATAAAAGAACTCCGTAATAATGGTATGACTGTAATCTATACAACGCATTATATGGAAGAGGTTGAGGTTATCTCATCGCGCATTTTAATAATGGATCATGGTACCATCATAACTGAGGGTACTAAAGAGAGTCTCAAGGAGGAGATTGATAACGAAAAACGGTATCTAATTGAAGTCGAAGAAAACGGGGGAATTCAACATGATCAATTTTTTGTGATAGAAGGTGTGAGAACTGTTAACATTGTTGGAAATACCATTGAAATCACTTCGATAAAAGGCATTGAAAATCTTGATCGTATCATTACTCTGCTTTCTGACCATGGTGAGAAAATACGAAATATTACAAGTGAAGCTGCAAGTCTGGAAATGGTTTTTTTAAAGTTGACAGGCCGAAAACTACGGGACTAATCAGGGAGGGATTAATATGCGTCGATTTTTAATAATTTTTAAAATGGATATGATAAACCTTTTTAAAAATCCTGTTCTGGTTGGCTATAATACTATATTTGCAGGGATTTTAATCTTAATCATGGGCTTTTTGACTGGTGGAAATTATGCTGATATAAAGAACGCCTATCAATACTACACAGTTACCCTTCTCATTTATGGAATGCTTAATGGAGCAATGACGGCATCTAATTGTTTTATGGAGCGTGATATTAAGAGGCCGAACCTACGTATTATTTATTCACCTGCAGGAAGTTTCTCAATATATTTTTCGAAGATTTTTTCCTCTTTCTTTTTTGATTTCATTCTTCATCTTGTCCTGCTCGCGATTCTATGCCCTCTGATAAACGTTACGCTGGGTAGCCAGCCGTTAGTATTTATCCTACTTATGATACCGATTGAATTTGCTTCAGCAGCCTTGGGTATCTTCTTCTGTTGTATTTTTCACTGTGAGGAGACTACTAGTACATTGCTAAGTACAGTTATTAGCCTATTGTGTATATTAGGAGGATCTTTTTTCTCGTTAGATGGTATGGGAGGGATAATGGCATACATTACTAGGCTTTCTCCGACCAAGTGGCTGAACGACGCTTTTTTTGCAATTTCCTGTGATGACAGTATGAGATATTTCTGGCCTGTATTCGTAGGTGCGTCTGTGGTATCGGCACTGCTTGTCTTGGGGTGTAGCAAATTTTTCAGAACGGAGGATTATATATGAGGACATTTTGTGCTGTATTAAAAAACAACTATTATAGGACGATACCACGTGTTAGTTCGGTGATTGTGATGACAGTAATTACACTTGCTACCATGATGTTTAGCATCTATATGACGGGAGTCCAGCAGGTAAAAGGACATGTGGCTTTTATTGTCCCCCCAAATGCAAATGTTGAACCTATTGTTTCAGATAAATTGAAGATTACGATTATGTCCCAAGAACCACCACGTTCTGATTTGATCAAGCAAAAATACGATGCTTTTATTACTGTTAGTAATAACGGAGGCTACCAGATTGAAACACTTCATAACAAAGATTTTAAGAATATGTTGTTGATGCTTCTTAAAGATCCGTCTAAGAATATGAATTCGGGTAAGACAGAACGTGGCGTAGGAGTAAATATCATTGGCTTTATGATGATGTTTCTGCTGATGATCTCATTTTCCAACTTGTTTGCATTTGCAGATGATAAGGAACAGGGGCAACTTCGCCGGATTGTTGCATCACCGGCCTCATTTGGATGGTATCTAGCAGCACACTGTTTTTATTGCCTTTCCATGCTGATACCAGAATTCCTGTTACTGGTCATTTTAAAGCTTTGTGGTTGGAAGATTGGATTCTCCCTTTTGCAGTATGCAGGTCTGATGACAGTTCTCAGTTTTTTGGGAATTACCATTGCCATGTTGCTTAATACATTGATTAAGAAGCCAGATAATGCAAATATGCTAGGAAACTCAGTAACAATACTGACTTCAGTACTTGCAGGATGCTTTTACTCATTTAGTAAAAATAACGAATTTCTTGATAAGATTATTATGTTTTTGCCTCAAAAAAAGCTGATGGATTATGTACAGTATTTACAGGATAACTGTGCTGGTAAGCACATCAGCTCTATACTTTATGTAATTGCATTCTCACTTATCTTATTTGTCTTTTCCTGCACCGTTTTACGGAAAATGTACGTTAAAAAGGTTTGAAAAAGACTTAGCTTGCCAAAGTAAATGATTATGAATACAATAAAGTAAAATACTCATGTAGGTGAATAAAATGACATTTTCCTCAGATGCGTTACTTCTTTCAACAAAAATAAAAATTCCAGTACCGCGAAAAAACTATATCGTACGAAGAGGCTTGTTTGAACAGCTGTCACAATGTACTGATATGAGCGTAATCTTTGTGCGCGGAGGTGCTGGAACAGGAAAGACTACTTTGTTAGCTAGCTATATCTATGAAACAAAGCTGAAAAACATTTGCTGGATGGCAATAGATAATTCAAATTCAAATATATATACGTTCTGGTTGTATTTCACAGCGGCTGTAAGTGTTTTCTTAGAGGATGATGACTTTCTCAAACTGATGAGAGCCAACTCGGATGCTTCACAAATGGAACATCTGCTTATCATGCTGATCAATCAATTGTGTAGTGAAGAGGATTATTATATTGTACTTGATGATGTTCACTACATCGCTGATGCGGCTTTGATTAGAACATTTGAGTTTTTTGTTAATGCAATGCCCTCCAACTTTCACATCTTTATGTTGTCCAGAGAAGATCCGCCTCTATACCTTGGGACGTTGGCAGTGTCTGGCCGTTTACTTTTCATAGATGGAAAACAGATGCAGCTCTTACCGGAGGAAGGGATGGCATTTCTAAAGGATACATTACATCTGACGAGCAACGATGAGGATCTTACAAGGCTCAATACTTATGCAGAGGGCTGGATAGGAGGCTTACAGTTGGCTGCGGCAGCTGGGGCATCAGATAACTGCGCAAATCAACTTTTACGTGCTGGTGGAGGTATTGCTGTGGAATATCTTACTCGTGAGTTGTTCGAAACATTAACACCAGAGGAACAAGACTTTCTTATAAAAACAAGCATTCTTTCATACTTTAATGTTGAGATCTGTACAAAGCTTTTGGAGAATTTCACAAAAATGGATTTTGACCGAATAGTGGAATCATTGATTCAAAGAAATCTGTTTGTAATCTGCGTAGATGAGCAGAGTGGTATATTTCGTTATCATAATATTCTATCTGATTATCTGATGCAGCATTTCAAAACCCTTCATGATGAGTACAGAAAGGAGATTTGTAATAAAGCAGCAGATGTCTTTGAGCAAATACAAGACTATGAGGAAGCCCTACATCAGTATTGTATGGCAGAAAATTATGATGACGTACTTCGGGTGGTTAGGAAGATGGGAGGTAGGATTGAGGCATGGAGCTATCTTGACCAAGTACCTATAGATCAAATTATCTTAGACCCTGATCTTGCTTTCCAGTGTTTTATGTATAATTGTGGTGTTTATAATCTAGAACGATTACGTCTTTTATTTGAAAAATTTAAGGAGCATTATAAAGAATCAGATTACTTCAATATTGTTAAGTTTGCTGAGACTTATATATTTCGAAATGAAGGAGTATTACCACAGTACCATCAGTTGACCGCTGATCAGATAGAACATCTTCACTTAGGGTCTGTTGCAAAAGGAATGAAATTGGTGGGGAATTCGATGGCTCTTATGGAACTTATGCAGTATGAGGAAGCAGAAAAATGTATTAATAGAGCGATTCAGATGTGTTCAGAAATTAATAATTTTGTTACTGTTTTCGCATATAATCAGTTGGCGCAAATATATGAAGAAACAGGCCGTTTGAACGACTGTCTTACATGTTATACAAAGTCAAGAGATTTGTTAAATAGTCCTTCTATGATGACAGGAATTGGTACCAATTATTATATTGGATCGGCTGGAGTCTATATGCGAAGAATGGAGCTAGATAAAGCAGCCAAGATGCTGGAGCAGGCACAGTCACTAATTGAGACACAGCGCATAAGTTTAAATATAATGGATATTACATTGTCCTATCATCTGGCCGAAATGAAATTTTTATATGGAGATAATGCTGCTGGTGCCGCATATGTTGAAGAAATAGCGTCTGAATATTCATTATTCAGTGTGCTGACATTGGGGCGCCTTATACACGAGCTTGACTGTGCAGAAAAACTTCCTCCTGAAATGGCCAGCGCTTTCCTGAAAGAGCTTGATACTGCAAAGAACTACCAGGCTCAGCCATTTATGAGACTTTTACGTGCAAGGTTACTATCTAAACGTGGAAAGACCGATGAAGCGTTAAGAGAGACTGATGAAGTTTTAACGTTTTCTCGTATACATAATAATAAACTTCGTCTTGTAGAGGCTGGATTGTTAAAAATATTTATTCTGGTACATTCTCAAGCAAATAATAGTGGGCAGCGTGAGATTAATAATATCATGAAAGAAGCTATACATTATGCCTGCGAGAACCGTATTATAATGCCTTTTTATCTGGATCGATTAACATTTCTACCAGTGTTGTACGGACTATTTGAACAGGCAACCAGTAAAAACTCTATGTCTGCATCTGAAATGAACTTTATTCGTGACATCATAGAAGTTTCCGGACATCCAATACCCATTCCAAAGAGGCATGAAATCTTGTCTGTCCGTGAGCTTGAAGTGCTGAATGAAATGTCTATGGGACTAACGAATCGTGAGATTGCCGAAAAGCTATGTATATCGCAAGCCACAGTGAAAACTCATGTACTTAGTATTTTCAATAAACTAGGTGTTTCCTCCCGTATGATGGCTGTTGACAAAGGACGTAAGAAAGGGATTCTACAATAACGGAAATAATTAATTCAGTATAATGTATTGACCAAAGTCCTTTAGTCAGATGAATGAGCTTGCTAGGGCTGATGTTATTCGATATGTTGAAAAAACAGATGAAAAAGGAGAGGATGCTGTTATAGTAAAAAAATGTTTCACCAAAAAGAAGAGATATACAATAGGATATTTTAATGTTAGTATATAACAGTACATACCAACTTATTAATTAGGAGATAAATTACTATGATAGACAGAATGAAAATACGAGATTTCGATGAAATATATGACTTAATGGAAAAGAGTTTTTCATATGATGAATATAGATCTTACGATGAACAAAAAGAACTACTTCATAACCCTGTCTATTCTATTTATGTGTTGTACAATGAAGCTCAAGAGATTAAGGCATTTATTGCCGTTTGGGAATTTGAAGAATTCGCTTTCATCGAACATTTTGCTGTAAATCCGGAACATAGAAATAGTGGAATTGGAGCATATATGCTGAATGAACTGGTGGAGCAGCTTGGTAAAACCGTATGTCTGGAAGTTGAGCTACCGGAAACAGAGACGGCGAGCAGGCGTATCGGCTTCTATCAACGTAATAATTTTTATCTTAATGAGTATCCTTATATACAACCTTCTTTATCTAAGGGGAAGAAAGCTATTCCATTAATCCTCATGACTTCATGTAGCAAAGTGGATGAGGACGCATTCAATCAAATAAAGGATACTTTATACAAAAAGGTATATAAATGTATTTGAAAACTTAGTTAATCTAGCCGTCAGGCATGATTATATAAAATTTATTTTAAGGAGATTGCTGTTTGAAAAAAAACAACACTTTGGAGATTGTGGGCTAACTGGAAGGTTTGCGTAATTACAATCTCACACAAACCTCCCAGTATTGCAGTCAACAATTATCAGGAGGAAAAATCAATGAATAAAAATGACTATAACATTCGTTTAGAAAGAAAAGAAGATTACCGTGAAGTGGAGAACCTTGTCAGGGAGGCATTTTGGAATGTATATCGTCCAGGATGTGTGGAGCATTATGTACTGCACCAACTGAGAAAAAATAGTGCATTTGTGACAAAACTAGACATTGTAATGGAGAAAGATGGTAAACTGATTGGCCAGAACATGTTTATGAGGGCAAATATCAAAGCTGATGATGGCAGAGATATTCCTATCATGACTATGGGTCCTATCTGTATAGCTCCGGAATTCAAGAAACAAGGCTATGGTAAAATCCTGCTGGACTACTCTATGGAGAAGGCCACAGAATATGGCTGCGGAGCAGTATGCTTTGAAGGAAACATCGGCTTTTATGGGAAGAGTGGATTTACATATGCCAGTGAGTATGGTATCCGTTATCATGGATTGCCTGAGGGTGAAGATGCTTCCTTCTTTCTTTGTAAAGAACTGATTCCAGGATATCTTAATGGTGTTACCGGAGAGTATGCCACACCCCAGGGGTATTTTGTGGATGAAGACGAAGTAGCGGAGTTTGATAAATCTTTTCCTTATAAAGAGAAATTAAAACTTCCGGGACAACTTTTCTAAACTAAAAACAATAGCAAAGATAAAAACGCAACGTATGCTGTAAGGTATACCAGAGCCGGTAGGTAGCCCGGCCGTCCTGCTTTCGCAGGGTAAGTAACCTGCCCCTCCTCGGTTGTCCATTCTTTGTTCATCAAATCTTTTATGGAGGGATTGTCATGGGCAAAGTAGGTGGCAAGCTGACAGTATATTTTGAGGAACCGTTCTGGGTAGGTATCTTTGAGACAATTGAGGATGGTAAGCTATCTGTAGCCAAAGTGACTTTTGGTGCTGAACCAAAGGATTATGAGGTTTGTGAGTTTATCTTGAAATATTATTTCAGCTTACAGTTTAGTCCAGCTGTGGAAGCTGTTGTAAAAGAAACAAAGCGAAATCCGAAGAGGATGCAGCGAGAAGTGAAAAAACAATTAAAGGATATTGGCATTGGCACAAAATCGCAGCAAGCGCTTAAATTACAGCAGGAGCTATACAAGAAACAAGGCAAAGTGAAAAGCCGAGAGAAGAAATTGGAAGAAGCTGAGCGAATGTTTGAACTGAAACAGCAAAAGAAAAAAGATAAGCATAAAGGACATTAATTACATTTGTCAAAAAGCTCCCCATCACCGGATAATTTCCAGTGGTGGGGAGCTTTGCTTTAAAAACTCTTCCTGTACTCGAAGGAGTATATTCTGTTTAAGGGGAGAAAATGATTGAGAGGATAGAGAAATATTGATATAATAACCAAAAAATAACATATATAATAGAAATATGTATTATTTGAATTGAAAAGAAAGAGATAAAATAGAAGGTGAAATTGTGAAGATATTTTTACGCATGCATCCCAAAAACCGATAATCCTCTATACAGCTATAAAATCAATCATGTATAGAGGAGCGTATGCTAAATGAATAGATTTAATAAACCAGTTATAACAAGTGATACTATCAAAGAAATGGAGGATATGTCATTCTTTATCCATTCTAAGATTTTTGATGACTTGCTAATTGTTGCACAAAAACAGACAAATTGTTTTGTCCTAAAAACAAGCGAAGGCCTCATAGTAATAGATGCTATTTGGCCAGCAAAAGAAGCTTTTGAGGCTATCGTAGCTGCAATTAAAGATGTAGGGTGGAAACCTGACACAATAAAAAAGCTCGTTATAACACATGGGCATGTTGATCATACTGGCTGCGGGAGATGGTTTGTAGAAAAATATAATGTTGAAACATATCTTTCAGAAGAAGATGATATCTTTTGGAGAGACCATCCAACAAAGCCTGATAGACCGGAAACTTGGAAAGATTATGAAATAGATACTTATATTAAGGATGGTGATACCATAACATTAGGTGATAAAACAATATTTGTCTACGGAACCCCTGGACATACTCCAGGAGGACTAAGTTACATATTTTCTGTCAAAGAAGATAAAGAACTCCATACGGCAGCATTATGGGGAGGAACAACACCGCCATGGAAAAAGAATGATGTGAAACAATATCTTGAATCACTTGATTACTTTATTAATAAAGCGATATGTAATAAAGTTGATGTGGCTTTAAGCAATCATATTGCTATTGATAATGGAATGGAACGAATTATGTATTCCAATGCAAGAATGGACTATATGCCCAATATTTATATTATCGGACAGGATGGATATGATAAGTTTTGCCAAGTATTTCGTACATTAAGTTCTGAGATGTTGGAAGGTGAATAAAAAAGAAGATAGATTCCTTTTGGTAAGAAGATGATGATAAATAGAAGTTGAGTAAATTGCTAAAAAAGAGCATTGTGTGACAAGCAAGATAGAAATATCTGTGTTATTCTGTATATCAGGAGGTGTTAAAATGCATGCGTGGGAAGCAATACAAAATTCATTAAACTATATGGAAGAACATTTGACTGAGAATATGAAGATAGATACTCTTGCAAATGTGGCTTCATTATCACCATATTATTTTCAACGCCTGTTTAGGCGTTTAGTAAAAAAGCCTGTAAATGAATATGTGAGGATGCGTCGACTGGCAAAAGCTTCGGAAGAACTTAAAAACACAGAAAAGCGTATTATTGATGTGGCACTTGATTATGGCTTTACCGACCATGCCAGCTTTACTCGAGCATTTAAAGATGCATATGGAATGACACCAGATGAATTTCGTACTTGTCCTGTGTTACTTAATCATTTTATCAAACCTGATTTATTATTGAACTATGTCATAGTTGATCAAGATGTACCACTAATCGCTGATGGCATTGTGGTTATCATAACTCGAAGGAAATTGGATGAACCACGTGTATTTATTGGAGTTGAAGGTGAAGTACCTGAAACGGAATTAACAGGAGGAAAAGCCACAGGTATCGCATCTATGGGGGTTATATGGGATGAGTTTCATCGTCTGAAACCGAATATTTCGCATTTCCTGCAAAATGGCAATGAATTTGGTATTCTGTATAAGGGAGACGCCAGAGAAGGTTGCTGTACCTACATGGCTGGAGCTGAAGTACTCGGCAATGAAAAGGAGGATGGACATGCCTCCTATACACTTTTACGTGGTGAATATGTGGTTTGTTGTGTGGAGGCAGAAAACTTTTCGGAACTCATTGGTTCCTCCATCTTTAAAGCAAGTTCATTTATGAGCAACTGGATAAAAAGGCATAATCTAATCTGCGGCGATTTTATAGCTGAACTATATTATGATACTAATCCGGATACAAGCTATATGGAGTTATGGTTGCCATTATGCGCGTCACAAGGGATAGTTAGAACCAAAGAAACTTGGGATAAAACTAACGGAATACAAAAGCCTTCTATGTCAACCATTAGTGCCTATGTAAATAGTCCTTTATTTGAGTGTCTGTGTAAGCATATAGAGACAGAATATCAGAGTAAGCCCGTGTTAGACTATAGCAGATGTTCCTTTCAGTATGGATGGAATGTAAAATATAAAAAGGCAGGGCGTACTTTATGTACGCTGTATCCTATGGAGGGATATTATATTGCTCTCATTGTCATAGGGGAGCGGGAGGTAACTGAAACCGAATGGATGCTTCCTCTATTTACAGAGTACATACAACAGTTGTACCGTGAAACAAAAATGGGCATGGGCCAAAAGTGGCTCATGATTAATGTGACGGATGAAGTTGTATTGGAGGATGTTAAGCAATTAATCTCCATCCGGCGAGGTAAAAAGAAGAGATAATAAGGAGATAGCGTAAATGGCAATCATATCAAAAATTAATTTATTAGAACAACCGAAGCAGCATGTCCTATCTATCCGTGTAACGATGCATCTCAATGATTACCAGAATATAGAAAAGAAAGCCTATGGTAAAATAATGGAGTATTGTTTTGGTAATAATATCCTTTTACCCGGTGGGCCTTTCGTATGGTATCATAATACTGATTTAGAAAATCTTGATGTCGAAATGGGTTTTCCTGTTGCTTTTAGGTGCATATGAAGATACTGATTCATTGATGATGGAAATTATGCAGTGGATAATGGAACATGGCTATGAACAGCAAGGAAAGATTTACAATTATTATTTAAATGATGATAATCGTAATTCAAGTGAACTACTTACACAGATTATTGTACCAATTCTTTCGTAGTCGTGAAAACGTGCAGGTAAAAATGTGACAAAATACAAATATGCCCGACTAAAAGATGAGTCGGGCATAAGTTTCATTTTATAGTTGTCTCTTTAAATAAACCATATCCACTAACTGTACTCCATCTTCATACATAGGGTGGTCGTAATTGTCTATAAAAAAGTTTTTAACAATATGGGATTTTTCAAATCCGCATTTCTCGTAGAATCGAAGTATCGTAGGACAATCGCCTGTTCCAACAAATAACTCGTTACCTACCAATTTGTAGTAATCAGCAATAAATGAGATTAGATGCTGTCCATATCCTTTTCTTTGATATTCAGGAACGGTAACAATATTTTTTAGTTCATAAGAGCCACCTTGCTCTTTTGTGACAACGCAAATTGCTTTGACATCTTCATCATACAAGGCAAACATTTCACCACGATACAAATATTTTTCTATCATACTTACCTGTTCATCTGCAATAAGTAGCAAATCCATATGGTTTGCTTTATCCCTATCTTTAATTTTTACAATTTCCATTCGATAATTCTCCGTTCCTTTATAATCATTGCAAATTCATTTTACCATTTTCCATTTCAAATAGGGGAACATACATCGTTGTAAAAAATAGATGTGCCACTTGAT
Organism: Bacillota bacterium; assembly: GCA_023411225.1. GTDB lineage: Bacteria > Bacillota > Clostridia > Lachnospirales > Lachnospiraceae > KM106-2. The sequence goes on along the minus strand of JAEYPA010000148.1, from coordinate 6,004 downwards.
ACAGTGGCGCATCTAGTCATATAATTTGCATACTTCTTATGATTCGCTGAATACTTTTAGGGGTTAAACAATACTTTTCTGAAAGTTCAAAAACGGTCATGCCGTTTTTATAATTATTATATATGTCATAATTTCTTTCTTTGTAATATGCTTTCGTATCTGTCTTTTCTCCCCACCTACATCTTTTCGATTTTATTTTTGGTATGTATAAAACTTGTCCGTTAACATATTCTTGGATTTTTTCAATCAATTCTTCGGGTAGAAATTCCAAAGCGTGAACATAGCCCATAATGCCCTCCTAAGATTATTATTTAGGGTAGCAAAGACTATTGATATTCTGCTTGAGTGATATGCAATAGCCTTTGCTATGCATTATTTTTCCTGCTTTTACTAATAGTTCATCCCTCCTTATTATTTATATTATAGCTAAGACATGTTGTATTTCAAGCTACCATAATGAGTGGTATAATTTATATGGTTCATAATGGAATAGTCCCAATCCACCTACTAAAGCAGCATTGCTGATAGATTCTTTCAATCAGAATTGGCATGTATGAGAAAGCCAATAGATACGTTAGACTGGGGAGTTGCCATTTATGTTAGTTTAACATAAAGTTGTATAAAATTCCATATATTGATATAATAAATGATATATTTGTATTGTTAGTTTGTATAATCTTTTGAGAGGGGGTATGATCTTAATGAAGAGTTTTCAACGAGAGGATTTGATGTTTTCACTATGTGGTTTAAACTGTTCCCTTTGTACAATGAAGATAGATAAGTATTGTCCAGGTTGTGGAGGGGGCGCGGGAAATCAAGGATGTGCCATTGCTAAGTGTAGTTTAAATCATAATGGTTTCAATTATTGCTATGAGTGTAGTGAGTATCCATGTGATAAGTATAATGGAATTGAAGAGTTTGATTCTTTTATTACTCATCATCATCAACTAAGGGATATGGAAAAGTTTAAAAATATCGGTATTAGGTCGTACCATGCTGAGTTATCTGAAAAAATGGAAATTCTAATGTACTTATTGGAAAACTATAATGATGGTAGGCGTAAAACCTTTTTTAGTCTTGCCGTTAATCTTTTAGAACTTACTGACATTTTGGTAACCATCCAAGCAATTGAAGATAAAGTCGTAAAGAGTATGACTATTAGAGAAAAGGCTATCATTGCTGCGAATCAATTCAACAATTTAGCATTGCAGAAAGGTATAGTTCTAAAGTTAAATAAAAAGCTTGCTAAGAAAAAGTAATTTATAAGAATAATTATCAAAAGTATAAACATTTATTAACCTGGACACAAAACGAATCACCACCTATTGGAGTATTGAGTTTCAGATTATATAAATTTCTAGACTAGCTATAACTACGCCCATGGATTTGTAAACTTATGTTAATATAGATTGTTTTATCTGCAAAAAGTTGTTATTATTAAAGAAGACTTAATGCTTATATTATCGTGTTTTAGGTGATAGCAAGTGATGATAGATTTATTGGAATAAAAGGTAACATCCACGGGTTGTTCTTCTACTTGGTATGCTAATATTTTTCACTTGGGAGACTGAAAAAGGAATGTATGTAAAAGGATTCATTCCAGCAGTTTAAAAATATATGGGGAAATATTAATAAAAGAAGCGAGGGAAAATGGTATGTCTTATAGTCCGAAATTATCTACTACATTCAATAAAACTAAGCTACGCACAGAGAATACTGTCTGTGAATTATCCGGTATGTGTTCTACATGTTCCGACAAGTGTATTGGAACATGTGAGGTTGGTTTATCCGCTGTTCGAGGTTTTGAAGCGACATATCCATTTGGTACGACTACTCAGCAATTTGCATCTGAAAAGAAATATCCATTTGACTATTCACACTTTAATATCAATGGAAGAGTCTTTGGAGCCTATGGGGCAGAAGGAGAGGAAGAATACATTAACGTATATTCTGCGGATTTATCCTGTTCTATAGGGTATGAAAAAAAGATTGCCTTGAAAGCACCAATTATTTTGCCTGCAATGGCCAAATTAAATTGGAGAGATTATTATTCTGGAGCAGCCATGGCAGGTATTATTGCAGTGATCGGAGAGAGCGCAATCAGACATGATCCTACGATGGAATTAGATGAGTTGGGGAAAGTAAAGCATGCACCGCTACTTGGTGAGATGATTGAATGCTTTAGAAAATATGATAAAGGATATGGAGATATTGTCCTTCAGGTCAACGCCGATGATGTTGCATTAGGTACACCAGAATATGCACTAAAGAACTTTGATTTAAAGACATTGGAGATTAAATTTGGACAAGGCGCAAAAGGAATTGGTCATGTTGCTCCCGTTTATCACTATGAGGAGGCCTTAAAAATAAAAAAGGATGGGTATTTAGTAATTCCTGATCCGACAGAACAAAAGGTAATGGAAGCTATTGAAGCAGGGGAAAGTGTTCCATTTATGCAGTATGGGCGATTACCAATGTGGGATGAAGATAAGCTCTCTCAAATGATTAAGAAGTACAGAGGATTGGGTGCTGAAAATATCTTTTTCAAAATGGCAGGCTTTGATGTAGAGAATATTAAACGAGTTTTAAAAATAGCTTCAGATAATAAAGTAGCTCTTGTTACTTTTGATGGCGCTGGTGGTGGAACAGGACACAGCCCGTGCAAAATGATGAATGAATGGAGTTATCCAACCATTGAATTGGAGCAGATTGTACATAATATTATGGCTGAATTAGATAAAGAAGGTGCATGGTTACCTGCAATTGCAATAGGTGGAGGCATCGTATTTGAAGATGTTATGTTTAAAGCATTGGCCCTTGGAGCACCTTACGTTAAATTAGTAGCAATCGGAAGGGGAGCTATGGCAGCAGCCATGTCTGCGAAAAAAATTGGAGAGATGATAAAGAATGGAGCTGTTCCGACGATATATAAGGAGTATGGAACTGCAGTGGATTCTACTTTTGTAGAAGCAGCAACACTACGTAAGATGTATAAGGATGTGAAAGGTCAAGTCTCACCGGGTAGCATAGGTGTTTATTCCTTTATTAAACGTGTTAGTTGGGGTATGAAGTTATTCATGACCTTAAATAGAAAGTTTAAATTGGAACTGCTTGATCAATCAGATATCATTCCTTTAACAAGAGATGCAAAAGAATATACGAGGAGGTACACTTATGGAAAGAAAAATCAAACAACAAGTTCAGGGGTTTAGAACTCAGGACGGAGCAGGAGTAAACTTAGTCAGAGTACTAGCTAACCAAACAGTAAAGGAATACGATCCTATTTTGATGCTGGATTCCTTTGACAGCACGAATCCGGATGATTACACAGCCGGATTTCCGATGCATCCTCATAGAGGGATTGAAACAATCAGTTATGTGTATCGTGGAAAAATGACCCATAGGGATAGTTTGGGCAATGAGGATACCATTTCTGATGGAGAAGTGCAGTGGATGACTGCTGGCTCAGGAATTCTACATGAAGAGAAATTACCTGCATCAGAAAGAATGCTAGGAGTACAGCTATGGCTTAATCTTCCTGCAAAGGATAAGATGGCTGATCCTGCATATCATAGTATTAAGAATAATGAGATTAATGAAATTGAATTGGAAAATGGTAAGCTGAGACTGTTGGCCGGTGAATACGAGGACAGTAAAGGATATATGAGTAAGTATCTGCCTTTGGATTATTATGATGTACACCTTGAACCTAATGCTTCAATTGACATAAATACTAAAAATGAGCGATCTGTCATGGTATTTACCCTTTTAGGGGATGCCTATATTGGAGGACAGTTAATAAAAGAAAAAACAGCAGTAAAACTCACCGATGGAGACTTTGTGAAGATTATGGCAACAGACAAAAAAGCTCAAGTATTATTCATAAGTTCTACGACTCTAAAGGAACCTATAGCTTGGGGAGGCCCTATCGTGATGAACACAAAAGAAGAATTAGAGAGAGCTTTTGAAGACTTAAGAAGAGGGACTTTTATTCAAACTAATATTTCTTACTAATATGTTGAAAAAAGTTGAAAGGAGAACATCAAGATGGAAAAAATTAAGATTTTAGCAATCGTTGGTTCTTTGCGAAAAGAATCCTATAACCGTCAACTGGCATTGAAGGCAAAAGAAATCATTGGGCATCGGGCTGACTTTACACTACTGGAGTATCAGGACATCCCCCTAATGAATCAGGATATAGAATATCCAGCACCTGATTCTATAAATCGCATTCGGGAGGAAGTAAAGTCTTCAGATGGGATTTGGTTCTTTACACCTGAGTATAATCACTTTTTCCCAGGTGTTTTAAAGAACCTCATAGACTGGTTATCCCGCCCTATCAGCAATGATGAGCCACAGGTTCTTACCGGAAAACCGGCTGCAGTAAGTGGAGTCACTCCTGGTATGTCTGGAACAGGTTTGGCTCAAGATCATTTAGTTACCCTCATTAGTTATTTGAACATGGATGTTATGAATACACCTAGGCTTACCATCCCAAATGCTTTTCAACAACTTGATAGTAATGGTAAACTGAAACTGGAAGAAAGCTATGGTTTTCTAGAGGCTCAGGCCAACGAATTTGTGAACTTTATTAAAAGGCGCAGGGTAAATCAATAAAATTGTAATAAATATCGACAAGGTGAATATATGGAAACAATTGAAGTAATCAAGAGTAGGAGAAGTATTCGTAAATTCAAATCAGATATGATTCCACGAGACATATTAGAAAATGTAATACTTGCGGCAAGTTATGCACCTTCTTGGAAAAATACCCAAGTAACACGTTATACTGCAATTGAAAATGATGATATGAAGAAAGAGATATCATTAAATTGTGGTCCGGATTTTAATAAAAGAATCATATCAGGAGTACCTGTGGTGTTAGCTTTATCTGTAGTAAAAAATCGTTCCGGATATGAGAGGGATGGTTCTTTTTCAACCTTAAAGGGAAAAGGATGGGAAATGTTTGATTGTGGAGTTGCAGCACAAACACTGTGTTTGGCAGCGCATGACTATGGCTTAGGAACAGTGATTTTAGGATTTTTGGATTATGATAAAGTATCATCGATTTTGAATTTACCGAAGGATGAAGAATTGATTGCCTTGATAGCAATAGGTTATCCGGATGAAGTACCTGTTATGCCGAAAAGAAAAGGATTGAAAGATATCTTTACAATCTATTAAACGTTGCATATTAATTGTGAGACCGTTTGTATCCTAGTTATTTAGGAAGGGCGGTCTCAGTTGTTATATCTGACACTAATATAAAATTTTGCATAGGAGGTAAGAACAATGTCGATGTGGAATCCTTGGCGAGGCTGCCACAAATACAGTGAAGGTTGTAAGTATTGTTATATACATAAAGGTGATTTAAAAAGAGGGGTAGACACCAGTAATGTGGTAAAGACAGATAAATTTAATGCTCCTATTGCTAAACTTAAATCAGGAGCATATAAAATAAAATCTGGTCAGATGGTATTTCTTTGTTTTTCCTCTGATTTTTTGATTGAAGATGCGGATGAGTGGAGACCGGAATGTTGGAAGATGATAAAAGAGCGTTCCGATTTACATTTTCTCTTTCTGACAAAACGAATTAATCGTTTTATGGACTGCATTCCAGCCGATTGGGGCGAAGGTTACAATAATGTTACCGTTGGCTGTACCGTTGAAAACCAGGAGAAGGCGAATGAGAGGCTTTCTATTTTTAAAGAACTTCCCATCAAACATAAGAATATAATATGCCAGCCTATGATTGAGGAGATAGATCTTAGAGGATTTTTGGATAATATTGAATTGGTTGTTGTTGGTGGAGAATCAGATAAGAGTGCACGTCCTTTAGACTACGATTGGGTTCTGAAAATACGAAAACAATGCGTGGAACATCAGGTGAATTTTGAGTTTAGGCAATGTGGAACGCATTTTATTAAAGATGGAGAAGAATATACGCTAAATGTCCGCACACTATGTAGTCAAGCAAAAAAAGCAAATATTGATTATCATAGAT
>JAEYPA010000100.1 GCA_023411225.1 Bacillota bacterium | reverse complement strand
TCGATGCTTTACTGTTTCATAAAGAAACGTTCTATTTCTGAAATTCTTATTGAATTTTCAGGGTTGTTTCACTGTTCAGTTATCAATGTTCTTGGTCGCTGCTCTCACAGGCGACTTGTCTATCTTATCACTGTTAAGCTTTCTTGTCAATAAGCTTTTTCAACTTTTTTTGACTTTTACTTCTTCCATTTCGTAATCAGATACAAATATCTCTACTTTTCATATGTCTAATGGTGTGATAACGACAGTTTTTTATACTAACCTTTTTATACTAACACAAAAAAACATATTGTCAATATAACAATACTTGCCCAGATACTCAATCGAGCACTTACCTTTTCTCATGATAATTATATTTTGTTCCAATAATTTTATCCAACTTATATGACTATTTCCTTATACATGATAATACATTGAATAATGTCGAAAAATATGTTATAAGATGTAAAGCAGTATACAAATATACGCTATCAAAAATACAAAAGAAAGGTGTCTTAACTATGAACAGATTTATGTTAAATGAGACTTCATACCACGGTAGTGGTGCCATTCAAGCAATTCCGGAGGAACTAACAAACCGTGGCTTCAAGAAAGCATTTGTTGCTTCTGATCCTGATCTCGTAAAGTTTGGTGTATCAAAGAAGGTGACAGATGTTCTTGAGAAAGCTGGAATCCCATACTATCTTTATAGTGATATTAAACCTAACCCTACTATAGAAAATGTCCAACATGGCATTATGGAATTCAAAAACTGTGGTGCTGACTGTATTGTTGCAATTGGCGGAGGTTCCTCCATGGATACTTCAAAAGCAATTGGTATAGTTGTAACAAATCCTGAATTTGAAGATATTCGCTCCCTTGAAGGTGTAGCTGATACTAAGAATCCATGTATACCTATCATCGCAGTTCCTACCACAGCAGGTACAGCTGCTGAGGTAACCATTAATTATGTAATTACTGATGTTGAAAAAAAGCGTAAATTTGTCTGTGTGGATCCACATGATATGCCTATTATAGCTGTTGTTGATCCAGATATGATGTCCACTATGCCAAAAGGCCTTACTGCTGCTACTGGTATGGATGCTCTTACACATGCGATTGAAGGATATATTACCAAAGGTGCTTGGGAGTTGTCTGACATGTTCCACATAAAGGCGATTGAGATTATTTCACGTTCTTTACGTTCTGCTGTCAATAATGAGAAAGCTGGTCGTGAAGGAATGGCACTCGGCCAATACATTGCAGGAATGGGGTTCTCTAACGTAGGCCTTGGTGTAGATCACTCTATGGCACACACCCTTTCTGCTTATTATGACACCCCTCATGGCATAGCTTGTGCAATTCTACTTCCAACTGTAATGGCTTACAATGCACCATTCACTGGCGAGAAATACCGTGAAATCGCTCGTGTGATGGGGGTAAAGAATGTAGATACAATGACACTAGAAGAAAGCAGAAAAGCCGCTGTTGATGCAGTTCGCCAACTTTCTGAGGATATTGGCATTCCAACAAACCTAAAGGGAATTGTCAAAGAAGAAGATATCCATGCTCTTGCAAAGTCTGCATATGCCGATGCATGTAGACCAGGTAATCCAAGAGATACTTCTGTAGACGAAATTAAAGAGTTATATAGAAGTCTACTGTAATAAACTAAACAATCAAGAAGGCCTATAATAAAGAGTATTTCTCTTTTATAGGCCTTCTTTTGTTGATGCCTGTGTAAGTGTTCAATTCCTTCTTCACTGCACCAATATAGATAAGTTATAATTGTTCTTTTAGTTTTTTATCTGTAACAAAGTCACATACAATTCCAATTAAAAATAGTATTGTAATATTACTATATAAAACAGTCTATACAAAATACGTAAGGAGGTTTATTAATGAAATATATTTTAGGAATACTAATTGGTGGTTTGATAGGTTATCTATATTACAGATTTGTAGGTTGTGCCTCCGGCTCCTGTGCCATTACATCAAATCCATATTTAACTACACTTTACGGAGCCATTATTGGACTTTTGGTTGTTATATAAAAGCAGAGGTTGAACTCTTTTATTACTTTCTTTAGTACCCTTATGTTTATTCCATCTTGCTTATTACTGGGTAAATACCACAATACTTTAAATAGGATGAGTCATAATATGCTGCGGATAACTCATTTGGTTTATAGATGATACACTCTTCCGAACTCTGCAAAGAATTCGTAAAGGTTTGATAATTTGCTAGGATACCCTTGTCAATCATTATAGCTGCTGCAATTGCCACAGATGGCAAAAACTCACTATTTTTATATACAAGTACCTCATGATTTAACATGTCAGCTAAAATCTGGCACCATACCACGCATCGTCCGCCACCGCCTATGATGGATATCTTATTAGGCTTACGTCCTATACTTTCAATTCCTTGTCGAATAGAATAAGCAACTCCTTCCAAGCATGCTCTTGCCATATCCTGCTTCGTTGTCTCTGGTGTAATTCCAATATAACTGCCTTTAATATTGGCATCCATAACGGGGAATCTTTCACCTGCAATATAGGGAAGAAACATAACCCCATTACTTCCAACACTACTATTCTCAAGTAATTCATTGATATATTCATATTTATTATCCTGCATGTTATCAGGTGTTAATGTTTTACTTATCCACTTATGTACATTTCCTGCATTTAAGAATGGCACAACATTAATATATAAATCTTTTTGAATGGCAGCAAGGTTAAATACACCTTGTCGATTGAGTACATCATTGGAAACACAGGCAGTCCAACCGGAAGTCCCAAGATTAATATTGTATTCTCCATCTTGGGAAATACCACTTGCCAAAGTAGTTGCACCTGCATCCCCTGTTCCAATGTAAACAGGTGTTCCTGCTTCATAGCCACTTATTAATGCTCCCTTCTCAGTTACTACACCCGTTTTTGCATCTGTATAGGCTAATCGAGGCAATAATTCTGAATTCAGTTGCAATTTATCCACCCAATTTACCATCCATTTTTTTCTATGGATGTCCATGAGTCCCGTTGTAGCACCCGTAGTAACATCAGATACATGGCTATTGGTAAGCTTAGCAATGATGTAATCTTTTGAGCTAAATAGCACCTTATAAATCTCCTCATACACATCTGGCTTATTCTGTTTTATCCAAAGTAATTTAGCAAAAGGAATGGAACCATTAAAGTCATTTCCAGTAGTATTAGAAATATTATCGTACCCAATGCTACTGGCTATTTCTCTTGCCTGTAGTTCTGCCCGACCATCGGAGTAAAGAATGGCATGATCAATTGCATTATTCTCATGATCTAATAAAATGACGTCCTGCATCTGACCACTCATAATAATACCAATAATATCAGACTTGTTATACTGCAAAACCATATTTTGTGAGATTTTGATAAAGGCATGGTACCAATCATCGGGATTTTGTTCTTTCATGTCGCCATTAAATATTGTTTCAATATTTTGGCTATCCGAATAGATTGGTTCTCCATTTTCTGAGACGAGAACTCCCTTAACTGCAGTAGTCCCTATATCAAATGTTGCAATATATCTCATTCTTACCTCGCTCCTTCTGTCGCTTTCTTTAACTGGTCTACTAAATTGATCAATGCTTCAAGAGAATCCTTACGCTTTTTCATCATAGCTGTACCCACAATCACACCGTCAAATCCTTGCGTCAGCAATTCCTTGATTCTTTCTGGTGTTGAGATTCCAAATCCTGCAAATACATTTACATGTTCATATTGTTTTGCTTCTCTTAATAATTCTGAGTAATTATCTGAAGTAACTTTCATTCCAGTAGGCCCTGCATATAGCATTTGGTAGATTAGTGCATTATGCTCTAAGCTCTGGTGAACCTGTTGAGAATCCATATCCGGACTAATAAATCCTACCACATCAACCTCATAGTTCATTAATTGGTTCTCCAACTCCACTCGTTCTTCAAAGGTCATATCTGGAATAACCAATGCATCAATCAGTTTTTCCTTAGCAAGTTCATGGCAAAAGCCATTTTCCATAATGTCATTTTTATAAGCCATTAACCATATAGGACTCTTTATTTCTTTACGAATCCTTTGCCAAAATGCAAGATCTGTTGAGATGTTCCTATCAATCACTTGATGTGCATGCTGAATTACCTCTCCATCAGCCAAAGGTTCCTTTGCTGGATATCCAATTTCCAAAATATCCATATTGGCTTTCTCACATTCTCGTATAGTTTCATAGAAGCTTTCTTTGTCTGGATATCCAGCAGTTAAATATCCTACCAAAATATGTCCATTTTTTTTAAGTATCTCTTTATTTTTTATTGATTTTACTATTCTCATTTCGCATCACCACGACCAATCTTCTGGGCGATGACAGCTAATATGATGATACATCCCGTTATTACATCCTGCATAAAAGAAGGTACTTGAAGTATTGTTAGTCCATTGGCTAAGATCCCAAGAATTGCTGCTCCAATAAAAGTTCCCCAGACATTTGGAACTCCTTCGCGAAATACTGTAGTTCCTAAATATACTGCCGCATAGGATTGTAGAAAATATCCGTCGCCACCAGTTGGATGGGCGGAACCTAGTCTAGATGCCATTAGCATTCCTGTCGCAGCAGAGAGCATTCCACATAATGCAAATGCATATCTTTTATATTTCTTAACATTAATTCCAGCCACCTTAGAAGCTTCTTCGCTTCCTCCAATGGCATATAACTTACGTCCAAATGAAGTGTGACGCATAATGAACCAGAAAATAAGAATCACACCGATCATGATAATGGTTAAAATAGGTATTCCTAGGACGTTTTTAGTCCCAAGAATGGTAAAATTCTTTGGAATACTTTCAAACACAGTGGCACCACCTGTAATCCAAAAAGTGAAACCTCCTATAATCGTGCTTACACCAAGTGTTGTAATAAAGGATAATATTTTGAACTTCGTAATCAGCCATCCATTGAGCCATCCGATTACAAAACATAGTATTACAGGTGCTAGGAAACATAGTATCAATGGCATCCCTGCTACCGCTAATTTGGCTGCTACTACTCCACCTAAGCTTGCTAGGGCTCCAACAGATAAATCAAACTCACCTACACTCATGGCTAAGGTAGCTCCTAGTGCAATAACAACTAAAAGCGATATCTGCTTTGATATATTAATAAAGTTTGATAACGTAAAGAATGCATCCGGACGTAATATACTGAATATTATCACTACTACAATACCCGCAAATATAGTACCATAGGCTTGAAATATTTCGGATAGTGATATCTTCTTTTTCATGACTAAACAGTCCTTTCTTCTCATAAATTATTTCTCATCTGCATAGCATGCCGCCAGAACTGTCTCAGCAGTAAGATTTTCATTTTTAAATATTTGCTTCGTAAATCCATGAGCCATAATTTGTATATTATCAGCAACATCTAAAACTTCTTTTAAGTCAGATGATACAAACAATACTCCATTGCCCTCGTCTGCCTTATTACGGAGAAGCTTATGAATTTCTGCTCTTGTTACGACATCCACCGCTTGGGTTGGTTCATCACATAATAGTACTTTTGGATTGGACATAAGTGCTTTTGCAAATACAACCTTTTGTTGATTACCTCCAGAGAGCTGTAATACCGGTTGATTAGGGCCTTCTGTCTTAATACTTAAACTTTGTATCTTATCAAGAGTATCAGAGATTTCTTTCTTATCATTAACAACCCCAAATGCGGCATAATTATCTATGGTGGAAAGTACAACATTTTGTTTTACATTAAGGCTGCTAACCAATGCCTTTCCTCGTCGGTCTTCGCATATCAATACCATGCCGTTTTTTATAGAGTTTGCAGGTGTAAGCTTATCCATTGTCTTACCATCCAAGGTAATCTGTCCACTTACTAGAGACCTATACCCATAAATGCATTCCAACATCTCAGTACGTCCACTACCACCTAAGCCAAAAATACCGAGAATCTCTCCTTTATGTACAGTTACATTAGCTTTTTTTACTATATGATCTTTTGATTGTAGGTTTTCTACTGTTAAGAGTGGCTCACCAATATTCTTGTTAGAAACTACCTTTTCGCTTACCCAATTATCTGTCATTAGGGATACTATCTTATCCTTATCCATATCTTTTGTTTCAACTGTCTTTACCATTTGACCATTCTTAAATACAGTAATGCGACTAGTCAATCGAAAGATTTCATCCATACGATGTGTTACATATAGAATAGCAGTCCCTTTAGCTTTTAGCTTCTCTATGATAGAAAAGAGCACTTCTGCCTCTTTATCTGTCAAGGAAGCGGTAGGTTCATCTAATATTAGGAGTTTACAATCTGTCATCATGGCACGAATAATTTCGACTAATGTCTTTTGTGGTGGTGTCAAGGAAGCAGCAGGAATAGTAAGGTCTATGTCAATACCTAGCTCCTTGGCAACTGTTTCCACTCTTCTTCGCATCTTTTTCCAGTCAACGGAAACTCCATTTTTCTTTTCATATTCCAATCCAAGATATGCATTCTCTATTCCATTAAATGCGGGAATCAAATTTCTGTCTTGATGAATTACATTAATCCCTATTTGACGGCTTTGTTGCGGATTTGTAATGGTTACTTTTTCATCATTCCAGATAATTTCACCCTGATCCATGCTGTATACACCAGTTAGTATTTTTATTAAGGTTGATTTACCGGCACCGTTCTCTCCTACTAACCCGTGAATTTCTCCTTCCTCAATCTGAAAGTTGATGTCCTTTAGTGCATACATATTACCAAATTTCTTTGTGACTTGTTTGGTTTGTAAAAGCATTTGTTTTCACTCCTTATATGCTCTCATTTTTCACAGTGCTTTATTTATCTTTTATAATGAGTGTAGCTGGAGCATACTTTTCACCTTTTTCCACATTATCCCCATTAAACATTTTTACCATATCATCAAATACGAGTTTTGCCATTCCTTCAAAATTCTGAGCTAGTGTTGCTTTAAGATTTGTACCTTCTTTAACTAAGGTAACTGCTTGTTCATTGCCATCCACACCAACTACAAGTACTTCATCTCTGCCAGCATCTTTTAAAGCTTGTGTCGCACCAATTGCTGGTTCATCCCATCCACACCAAATTGCAGTAATGGAATCTTTTTGCGGATTTGCAAGCAAAAGATTTTCTACGGTATTTCTAGCATTATCAATTGGTCCGGTTGCTTCTACATGTTGCTCTGTAATCAATTTAATGTCTGGATAATTAGCAATCAATTTATCAAAGGCTTCTGATCTTTTTACTACTCCTGGATGAGGGCGATGAGTTAAGGAAATGACAGTACCTTTTCCTTTCATCAGATCATCAAACAGATACTTAGTAATGGTTTCACCCATTGCATAATTATCACTTGTTGCATTCATCATCATTCCATCCATAAAACCACTATCGCATCCAAATACTGGAATATTTGCATCAAATGCACTCTTTAATTGTGTTTCAACTTGAGTTGGATCTGCACTTACTAATACAATTGCATCTGTCTTTGATGACACAACATCTTCTATTCTACTTGCTAATGCTGCAAAATCATTTTTTGTATCTACTACATTTACTTTCATTCCTTCTTTTTCCATAGATTTTTTCATATATTCGACCATCTGGTTGGTGGTAACGGAACCCAAATATGGAGTAAGAATAGATACCTGCTTTCCTTCTGGACCTTTTTTATCAGATGATGAGCTTCCACATGCGGATAAACTTAATACCATTGCTAATACTAATAACATACTCATGATTTTTTTAACTTTCATTCCAAAACCCTCCTGATTTTATAATTGTTTGGCAGTATTAATATCTGTCATAAAAACATCAATGTAACCACTTTGTAGTGCAGCCTTGATAGAGGTAACTTTGCTATCTCCAATTGCACATGCAATTGTTTTACTTTTTTTAATATCACTTAATGTTTGTCCAATGGAACGTTTTGATAAATCTGTCTCAATGATCTTACCTTGTGAGTTTAAATAGGATGTACAAACGCTTGCTACAGCTCCTGACCTTTCCAGACTTTCAATATCTTCCTGGGTATATGCACCAACTCTTACATTTGTTGAATTCATATTCACTTGCCCTATGCCGATAATTGTAACATCGCAATGCCTTCCTCTTTGTAAAACACTTGCTATTTCAGGCTCTTTCCTAAATATTTCACATGCTTGTTCATTTTGTACAATAACCGGAGCATTCAACACAAAGGACTTTCCTCCTGTTTTTTCAGCAAACTTCTGAGCAATTGTATTGGCATGCCATTCCGGGTTAATTACCCCTATTCCACCAACCAGCGGAATAAAATCTAAACCATGCCGTTCAAAATCACTTACTGCATTTAATAGACTACTGATTGTCTTTCCGCTCATAACCCCAATTAAATCGTTATCTCTTATATATGCATATAAATGTTTTGCTGCTTGCACACTAAATACTTCAAATCTATTCGATTCTGTTTCACTTGTTGTATCAACGACGAGAGCATCTTTAATCTTATACTTCTTAATCAATTCGTTCTCAAGTCTTGTCTCTTCTGCATAAGGATTATTAATAGTAATCGATACAATATTATTTAGTCTTGCATTTGCCAAAAGTCGACTAATCTGTGGTCTCGATATTCCAAGTTGCGCCGAGATTTCTTTTTGGCTCAAGTTCTGTTCATAATATAATTGACAGACCTTTATCACAATTCTTGTATCATCCGTTATTGCCATAGAAGCTCCTTTCTTTTGAAATTTTGTTCACGCTTAGAAATATATTTCATATCTTTGTTATAACATCATTCGACATTAGTGTCAATAAATTCCGACATTTTACACCTTGAAACTAATTTCAAGGTGTATTTTTATATAATATATGCGCATATATTTAGGTATTTTGTAATCTGCAAAGGTTATAAATCTATTTATTATTACATATATTGATATTATTTTACACTACTTAAATTAGTATAATAATAGAATGGAGCCAGAAATAAAGAAACAAAGAGATAAATTCTATACTCGTTTGTGCCCATCTCCATGAAGTGTTAGTATTGTACAGGAATTACTCGGAAACTAGAAAAAGAATAGAAATCTATGATTTGGGTGAAAGATAGAAATGCAGGTAGTAAGAGCCGTTTAGATTTGCCTAGGAGCCTAAGATTCAATAAAATCTCTCCAAAAAAAGTTCTTAATTTATGAAACCATTATAATCTCCTTTGCTTTATTATGTATGACATCTTTTATTTTTCGATAATCTGCTCCAATTTAGAGCAATCCAGTATCGTAATCTTATTTTTTTTACATTCAATGATGCCATTCTCGGTCATCAACTTCAATTCCCTACTAAGGGAAGGTCTGGATACATTCAAGTGTTCTGCCCAGGCCTGTCTTGTAAACGGTAAATATATAATAGCTCGATTCTCAGCACCAAAATCATAAAGAAGAGAATATGCTATTTTCTTCTGAATAGATGAAAAAGACAACAATTCCATCTTACTCTCAAAAAGTGAAATTCTTTCAGCAAACAATTCCAGCATATTGGATGTCAGAATTGAATTATTAGAAAGAAGCGTTAAGAATTCTTTTTTTCTGATGAAAGCAACTTCCGTCTCCTGTACAACTACAACATCGTAGGGATAACACTTATTCTTAGAAAAAACAATTCCTCCACCTATCACATCTCCCGTCTTTCTATAGAACACACTAATCACATTTCCATTTGGCTGATATTTCTTTAGTGCTAGATATCCATATAAAACAATCCCTATTTCGTCCGAAGGATCACCTTCATAGAAAATAGTGGTTCCAACATAGAACCGTCTTTTTGTTATTTGAATGTTGCGTATCAGCTCTGTAATTTCCATCTGATTTACGCCTGCAAAAATAGGACATTTTACAAAACTTGTCATACAATCGTCCATTAAACCACTCCTCTTTTATTTTTTACGGTATCTACAGATACCGACTAATCTCATTGTTATTGTTATGATGAATCCATCATTTCAGACTAGGAGGTAGTTTATGGACTCATATATTTTGTACATTGTTTCCGGTGGTCTCTTGCTTCTCTCATTTTCGAAAAGCAAAAATAAAACCTTAAAAGCATTAAAAAAAGCGTGGAAATCCTTTGAAGATATTTTACCACAATTTTTAGCAATATTGGTGTTAATTGGTATTTTACTTTCTGTTTTAGACACCTATACAATTTCCAAAATTATTGGTGTAGATTCCGGTTTGTTTGGAATCATTCTTGCTGCTATTGTAGGTTCAGTAACTTTAATTCCCGGCTTCATTGCTTTTGCTACAGCCGCAGCTTTGTTGAAGACAGGTGCAGGTTATATGCAGATAGCAGCATTTATTTCAACTCTAATGATGGTTGGAGTTGTTACGCTACCATTAGAAATACAATACTTCGGAAGGAAAGCAGCTATTCTTAGAAACCTTTTTGCATTCCTGTTTTCATTTCTGTTAGCAATCTTACTTGGATGGGGGATGCATTTATGAGTAATAAACTACTAAAACGATACAAATACACTATAATAATGCTAATTACAATGCTTGTCATTTTACTCCTCAATCGAGAACTGGGAGTAAAAACACTATTGGACACTGGAAGAAATATAAAACAAATGTTGCTTCTATTACCACCTGTATTCATTCTTCTTGGGTTGATGGATGTATGGGTCCCAAAAGAGACTATGATGCGATATATGGGAGAAAATTCCGGAATAAAGGGTCTCCTTCTGGCATTTTCCATTGGTTCCTTCACATCCGGACCACTGTATAGTGCATTTCCCGTGGCTGCGGTCTTTATGAAAAAAGGTGTAAAGTTTTCAAATATCCTGATATTCCTTGGCGCATGGTCTACCACAAAAATACCTATGCTACTGTTCGAGGGAAGTAATCTCGGTTGGAAATTTGCTCTACTAAGACTCTTAATTGATGTACCTGGAATTATCCTCATGTCAAATTTTATTGCTTCATTCATGTCTTCTAAAGAAATAAAACAAATCTACGAAAATGCAGAAACATTTGAATAAGAATAAGGGTGAATTCAAATTCTCGCCTTAATCCCACTAGAACCTGACCATATAAACGAAATCTATTTACCTAGAACATAATAATTCATCAAACTCCTATTAACTACGAAAAGCGTCCGACAAAGAGCAACTCTTCGCGGACGCTTGTATACATTATTCAAGTATAATTTTATTACCATCTAACATGATTGCTTCTACATCATTCATATCTATAATTTCTTTAAAATTAGATTGGTGATATCCTCCACTATCAATTCCCTTATTCTTTACATCTTCTGCATCCTTAAACTATGCCATTACTAATCTTATCTCCGTGGTAAACTCACAATACAATGGTGTTATTTCAATCTTATTATTTCCAAGATTAAACTGGATTATTGTACAAGCATTCTATTTCAGATTCATGTAATATAATAAGACAACCCCTTAAAATAGTTACCTGTTCAACATTAAAGTCAAATGCTGTTCTTTTATTTCCACAAACAAACCATCCAACATTACTGTCATAATTAACCTGCTCTGGACTTACACCCGTGAGAGCGTGCCCATGGATCGCATTAAAAAAGAACCACCATTTCTGATGATTCCTTTCGGTTTATACCTTAAAACTACACATTGTATATTGTCTTGCTAAGCAAAACATTTCATCCATCTTTCTTGATTAAGCCCTCGACCTATTAATAACAACCAGCTACATATGTTGCCATACTTCCACCTTTGTCCTATCTACCTTGTCGTCTACAAGGGGTCTTACTGTCTTGACGTCATGGCATATCTTATCATGAGGGGGGCTTCACGCTTTCTTCTCAACATGTAGAGCATATTTTTTTAATACGAACCCATTTACCAAACAAACAATAAGTATGATTAACCTATATTTAATCTCTATAAAGGTCGCGTTCATCTCTGATTTCTCTTCAATCATTGCAGTTCTTTCTTTTACCTGGAATCCTTTGTCTGAAAGGAACTGTATTATGCTTCCATCTAAATCATGTTTTTCTAAAAGAATAATCGCCTCTGTGGCGTCCTTTAATTCATTAGAAGACGCACCGCAATATACCACTGGAATATCCCCTTCTTCCCCTGCTTTATCCGATAATATTACTATTTGACAATTTTTATAGGATAGCTCTCCCTCATCACTTTGTATCATGAATTTTGCTACACTTTGACTCTTTTCTTTGCCTATCATATCCATGGCTTTTTTGTTAGCATAAAACACATTGCTCTGAACACGTTCTAATCCCATTACTTCTTCAAGATAGCCTTTTGAGATCATTAGGCACATTAAATCTATAGATTCACCATTTACAAGAAATTGAATATCTACTGATTTTTGCGGGGTAGCATTCTTTATATCTTTATTTTCTTTAATCTCACTAAGAATCTTGTCACTTACACTGCTTCCATCAAAAATATAAGATACTGGTTCATTTTGCTTTTTATAAAAGCTAATTCCAACAATAACCGAGCTAATGATACAGAATGCACATATGATGAAAAGTATTGTTATTATCTTAATAACATCATTTTGGCGTCTAAGATGAATAAACTGTTTGATCCATTTCACTTTATGCACCCTCTCTTTTGTAGAATTTTCTCACAAGAAAAATTACAAGAAAACCTGCCAGTATTACACCTATCACACTAATAATGATCCACCACTGTGCTGGCTTATCCTTCTCTACAGTTTCCTCATTGGAAAACGGTGTTCGAATATCTAATGTTAGTTCTTTCACCTCACTGTATTCTTTGCCTGACTCATCCTCGTAGTAGAATGTAATAGTTCCTGTAGTAATTCCATAGGCGGAGGAACTATCTTTTAGCCCTGAAACTGTTATCTGAGAACTTGCCGTTGTGCTTGTTCTTGGCTCTATTTCTCCTACATAAAGAGTCTCCATTTGGCTTAGTCCATCTGCCTCAACAACCGCTCTTACATTACATACTTTAACTTTACTAAGATTTTGAATTCCTACATCCAAATTTATTATTTCACCAACTTGTGCCTCACTTGGCATGATAGGATTATCAAAATTAAGTTTGATTTCTGTAGCGACATTTTGACTTTTAATATTCACCCTGGCATTTCCCTGAACAGTACTCGGAGTCCCGACATCATCCACATAAGAAAATGTTAATGGTACTATATATTGCCCATTTTCAACTAAAGACCTTGCTTTAAGTTTATATGAAAATGTTTTTTTTGAACCTGCACCTAATTTGCTCAGATAGATGCTGTCTGTGGAGTCACAAAGAGCAAATTGCTCCACTGGTGGTGCAATCATTATTGTCATATTCATAAGGGCCTTATTTTCACTTACATTCTTACATGTTACCCGCAAATCAAACTCTTCCCCAGGCTTAACATTTTCAGGATTCGTCACACTTTTAGTCACTATGACATTAGGCCCTATTTCCTTCTTTGCCCCCTGATTAATGTTCACCCGGGCATTGCCTGTAGCTGTATATGGAGTCCCATTGGTATCCGCATATTCAAATGTGAGTGGCACCAGATATTGACCCTTTTCGATTGTTTCCTTTGCTTTTAGTTTGTATGTAACGGTCAACTCTTTTTCTACTTTCAGTTTCTTTACAAAAACACTATCTGTGACACTGCTAAGTGCGAGCTGCTCTGTAGGAGGTGCAACCGTAATTGTGATATCTCTTATCTCCATACTGTTGCTGGTATTCTTTATGGTTACTGACAGTTTAAATTCTTGCCCTGCTTTTACATTTTTCGGATTCGTGACACTTTTTGTCACTATTATCTTTGGTTGAAATACTGGCGCATCTGAAGTGGTTGCATCTGAAGCCAGCGCATCAGTAGGTTCACTGGCATATACGATTCCTGAAAAACTCTCTATTGTCAAAATACTCACCCATGTAAATAAACATACAAATATTTTTATTCTATTCCTCATCCCATTCATCCTCCATCTCGTGCACTCTGTCACATAGCTCTTCGATATCCTGTGCATTATGGCTCGCCAAAAGAATCGCTTTTCCATCTGCTTTCAGTTCCTTTAACAATTCTCGCATTTGACCTACACCATTCTTATCTAATCCATTAAACGGCTCGTCCAAGATAAGCACTTTGGGATTCTCCATGATTGCCTGTGCAATGCCAAGCCTTTGTCTCATTCCTAGTGAATATTTTGCCACGGGCTTTTTCATATTAGGATTAAGTCCAACTTTTTCTAATACTTGCTTAATGTCCTTCTTACCTATTCTTCCTTTCAGGGATGCCAATATTTTAAGATTTTTATAACCGCTGATCGTAGGTATAAATCCTGGCGTTTCAATAATAATGCCAATATTATCTGGAAAGTCCCGGTCTCTTCCCACACGGCAGCCATCGACATAAACCTCACCTTGATCAGCTTTCATAAATCCACAGATGCACTTCATTAGTACCGTCTTACCACTACCATTATTACCAACTACCCCAAAAATCTCCCCAGGTTTTATTGTAAGGTTAACGTTCTTTAGTACATGCTCTTTTCCAAAAGATTTATACACATGACGAACGACTACACCTTCTGTTCTCTTACTATCATCCATTTTCATTACCATCTTTCTTAATTCTGAGTTCCAGTGAATGAGAAATTATATCTCCTTACTCTCCACATAGATATAATAAATAGTACTATTATAGCAACTATAAAAATGATATAGGATTGCCACAGTCTGGGTAGATTATCATAGCCGAAATTATGCATATAATAGGTGGCTTGATTTAAAGGTGATATCCATCCAAAAATTATATTAGCCATGTTCAAGTAAGGCATGTTGGCGGGCAAGATTTGTTCTAATACCTGAGGATTCATCAGGAATCCAAAGGCGGAAAATATTACTCCACCAACCATTCCAGCCTTGCCCTTCCATAGATTTAAGAATAGCATTAGGCTGGTCATCACAGCTGAGTATCCAAGCATCAATAGAAATATGTGAATTGTACATTGGTATGGAAATGTTAGTTCTAACACTTTTACAAACGCCGGAATTGCAATCTCTTCACCAATTGACGAATAACCTAAGATTGCTGCTGTGTCACTCCACATATTTGCCGTATATGCAGATCCACTAGACAGCACGCATGTTGATAGGAAAATAAAACTCATAAAAAGAAAGGTAGCCATTAACTGATATAACATTTGTCCTGCAAGCCACACCCCTCGGCTTGTTCTTACTAACATAAAAGGAACATCGTTATTTAAGTTAGGCATATCTGCAAACAACAATAATAACAGTAAAGATACAATTAAAATGGACTTCGCATCTCCAAACGTCCATATAAAAGATTCCTGAGACTGTAGTATTGTCTCTTGCTCTTTAGCAAACTGTACAACTTTGTCGGATAAAAGAAAACTGACTATAAATCCAAGAAAAAAAGTTAAATATATCTGTGGTTTCCTATGCCATCCACGGAAATTGGTTATGGCAACTCTCCCTATCTGTTTCATTTTATACATGACTGATGTACCCCCTTATTACCTCACAATAAGACAGACATATTACAATGATAAAACCTACCAACATAAGAATTAATCCTGTCTCCTCAAAAATCCATGTGTGAGTTGGACTTAGCCATTCAAACGGGTACAGGCAGTACAATTCATCAAAATATCTCTCTTTTAATATGACAAGCAGATAACATATTACAAAGGAGCTACCATATGCGATATATCTGCTATTTGATATAGCAGCCAGTGTAGCTGCCAATGTAGACCACAACATTCCTATAAGGAATACAATCATATATTGCAGAGTATCATCTTTATTTATTACCTGATAGATAAAAACCGGTATCATGACAACCAATCCTCCACTTATTCCACAGGATAATATCTTCCCCCAGGAATAAGCAGAAATGCTGGTTCTATTTAAATACACCTTGATAAAACCGGTTTGATAATCTGAAAGCCATGCTGTGGTATAGGGCAGAGTACAAATAACCGGAATACTAACCTTAAATAGATCAGAGGTCTCCCCCGTTTTGAAGAGAATAACCAGGTTAGCTATGAATCCAACTACAAACCCGTATGATGTTAAAGCTCTCTTTAGATCAGTCTCAAAACTATTCATTAATATCCTAACTCCCTGTTAATTACAGAACCATCTATGGCGTTAATTGTAAGAATGCTACAGTCATGGGCTCCATCCTTTTCACTCTGTTTTGTTCCCTTAAAATCCCATGCAGGAATCAGTAGTCCTGTATCAAAACTATTTTCCTCACTTATTCTTTCATATCTAAGTTTTACTTCATCAACTTTAATATTGGTATCAACATACTTAGAGGCATTCGCTACCATTACCATTTTTTCAAATATACTTTTTATTTCATCGAATTTTTTCATATTTGACTTATCAACAACTGTCTCCGTTACTTCTAACGGTGCATTGTAAGAAAACTCCACAATTCCATCATCATTAATTTTCACTTCAATGCTTTCTGCTGGCCACGTTTGTTTGGTGTAATCGCTTGCCATTTTCTCGCCTTCTGTAAAGAGCATTACTCCATCAATCGTTCTTGCAAATTTGAATATGTATACTTTACGATATGACACAATCGGAGCCTTAATTAGTATTTCATTAAACAATCCACCTTGACTATATTCAAAATTTTCTATACCCAGGTTCTTTATCAAATCTTTTGCTTTAGATAATGCCTCTTCCTCTGTTATTTTAACATCCTCATTCTCGCATTTAATAGCTGATGCTTTATCACTATCCTGTTTAGCATAAAATGCAGTTCCAGTTATATCCTGATCCGCAGCACATATCTTTTCGCTTCCCGCTCCAATGTCAGTACTTTCAACTACTACAGCTCTAGTATCGTTTAAATAATTATCTTTTACTTTTGAGTATCTGATACAATTTGCATAATTCTTATTATTTTGAACATAAAGTGATTCATACCATCCATTACTACCATCATTTACTCCATAAAACACATCTCCATCAGGATTAAGTTCTTTCTCCCAATCATAAAACTCTTTAAATTTTCCTTCCGCTGCTTTCTCATTTACTTTATGTATTTTACCATCCAACTTAACCCCGGTCACATCGATGGTATCTGATGCTTTTTCGTATTGTTCTCTTAATTCATCGATTTCAGCTTGTTTCGCATCAATATCCTCTTGTTTATTGGTATCCACCGATGCTATAGCTTCCTTTTCCTGTTGTAACATTTTGATTTGTTCTTCCAATTGTTGTTTCGTCTCAATATCTGTTGCTCCACCATCATATATTTCCTGATTTCCAAACAAATTGTCCCTTACTTTGTCTAATAATTTCTGTGAAATTTCTGCTTGCTTAACCTTTAATACAGACATCTTGTCTACCTGTGGTATATCAACCTTAGCATCAACATCAACAGATACCTTTAATTTTTTATCACTTAATGATGTCTTGTAACTATTATACTTTTCCTGCATCTGCTTCGCATCTTCATTGGCACCATCAGAAACGTTAGGCTTCGGTGTCTCTTTCGCTTGCTCTAGTAATTTGTCCATATCTTTATTTTTTACGATTGATGATTCCGGATTATTCTGACATCCTGTAAAAGCAACCATTGCTAATAATGCCACACACATCAATTTACACTTTCTCATAACTTCCTCCACCTTTTTTATATTTTTCAAGTAAAAACCATGCTAGTCAACCACATACTTTAATATCGTATGCATTGATTCTAGCATGGCTACATTCATCAAGTATTCATCATTTTTTAAACAAATTGTAAAATTACCTTTGTTCCACTACCAACTTCACTTTCTATCGAAATCTTCATATTATGCTTTTTAAGTATTATGGTAGTTAAGGCAAGACCTAGACCTGCACCTCCACTTTTTCTACTTCTGGATTTATCGACCATATAGAATGGTTCTAATATTTTATCCTGCTCTTCTTTTGGAATGCCACAGCCAAAATCCTCAACGACTATTCTATCTTCCTCAGCAGACAACACAATCTTTTCACCCTTTGGACTGGCCTTTATAGCATTATCAATTAAATTTACAAACACATCCACCATCAAATCCTTATCTGCTTCTATAATTAGTTCACTTGGATTAATTTGTATGATGATGTCTTTTCCCTTTGCAAGTATACTACAGGATTTCGCTGCATTTTCAAAAATTTCCTGTATCAATACTTTGGTCATCTCAAGTCTGTCTTCCTCGTCAAGCCCCATTAAGTACATCATCTTTTTTGACAATCTTTCTAATCTGTTACACTCAGAGTTGATATACATAAGTGCTTCTTCCCTGTCTTCATCACTTAACTTTGCTGTGAGAAGTAACTGTGCATAACCACACATAGCAGTCATAGGAGTTTTAAGCTCATGGGTTAAATTACCCATAAACATTGTCTTTTTCTTTTCTGATTCCTCTAAACTCTCCGTATATCGTTCCACAGCCTCTGCCATTTTGTTGAAGTTCTCTCCAAGTTCTCCAATCTCATCTTTTGTTGTAACATTGACACGCTTATCATAAACATTATTGGCAATATTCTTAGTTGATTCATTTAGTTCGTGTAGTGGATTTAATATTTTTCTTAGTATTAATACTAATATAATTAATGTGGTAATTGTTATTATGATACTAGAACTTACCAATATAACAATCAGTCTATTGAGTTTGTCCCATATATACGAAATATTTTCCACTTCATATAGTACGTGCTGTGAGATATATTCCTTATTTTGATATGTTGAAAAAATCACATATTCATTTCCATTGTATTTATATGTTGTATATTGTAAATCAATATAATCTCTATATTCCAAAGATTGAATCATTTGACTATCTAGTATTGTGTTATTATAGTTCTCTTCTGGCTTACCTGAAGAAGAACTTATTGAAAGGGAAATATATCCGATATCATTACTATTATTTTCTGAAGAGGATTTATATGTTTTAAAGAAATAATCAATTTCAGTCTTCAATACAGAGTCTTCTGCCTGTACAGCAACTTTAGATTTGTCAAGCCCATGCTCCATTTGTTCCTCATTACTATTTACATTGAATCTTTCCTTATACTCTTCCACCATCCCACGAGTTCTTTGATATGACTTTAATATTGCTTCGTTTCTGTAAGAATCCGAAAGTAGCAGATAGACAATTACATTTGCAATAGCCAAAGCACATATCATTGTAAGCATGCAAGTCAAAATAATTTTTGTACGTAGCTTCATGATTATTCCTCCAAACGATAACCGAGCTTAGATATAGTTTTGATATTGTCTGCAAGACCAAGCTTTTTGCGTAGCTGCCCTATATGTACATCAACTGTTCTAGTTTCCCCTTCATATTCAACTCCCCATACCATACTAAGTAATTTTTCTCTTGATATGGCAACATTTTTATTTTTCGCAAGTACTGCAAGAAGTTCAAATTCCATTGGTTTCAATGATATTTCTTCATTGTTTCTTCTAACAGAATGCTCCTCAAAGTTAATTTCTAAATCAAGGATCTTGACAACGGAATTCAGTTTATTGAATCTGGCAAGTACCTTTTCAATTCTTACCATCAACTCTAACATTTCAAATGGTTTCACTATGTAGTCCTCTGCTCCGCCTTTTAACCCTTGAATTTTGGAGCTAAGGTCATCCTTTGCAGTTAAAAAAATAACAGGAATCTTGTATTTATTCATAATCTCTAATAATTCAAACCCATCTTTTCCAGGCAGCATAACATCTAGAAGTGCCAAATCATAATCATGAATTTCCTTAAGTCTATCTTCTGCCACCAGCCCATCTTCATATGTTGTTGTTGTATACCCTGCCACTTTCAAATTCATGGCTATCATTTTTGCTATTGCTTGTTCATCTTCTACTATTAGTATTTTGTTTTTCATCTTATCTCCATCTCTACAATATTGTAAATGTATTTTCCGATTGCTTTCTACAGAAACCATATATAAACATACACACACAATAATTATATATCTGTACTCTTATTATAGCAAATAAAAGCATAATCATGACCACCCGTAAAATAGTGAAATAGGCTAAAGCCTATAAAAAAAATCTTCAAAACTACACACTGTATACGGCTTGCTAAGCAAGACATTTCATCCAACTTTTTTTGATTAAGCCCTCGACCTATTAGTAACAATCAGCTACATATCCATTACCTCCTCTTTTGTATAATCATTTAATGATACTTTTACTAATTTCTTTGGTGCTGCTATAAAAAGTTCTGTTTTATCCTTTATTTTTTCATTCTTCGTTGTTTTAATAATTACATACAAATTATCTTTCTCTATAAAACAATTCCCATCAACAATTTCGCCATTCTAGAATTCTAATACCTTCTTACCATCTGTTCCATCTAAATTCATTCTATAAAGGGTAGCTGGTGTTTCTTCCACTGCAAACATGTCCTCATACCCTGGTGCGACATAAGAAGTTGCTGATACTCCTTCATCATCTAATGGACTTGTTAAAAGATATAAATAACGTTGATCTGTAAATAGTATGCTATTTTCCCCACCGTCTCTTGTTCTAGATACCAGTAAAACCGGAAAATTGTCTGCGATAGATACGTCTATATCTGTAGCCAGAACAAGCTGATAGAATTCATTCATATTATAGGAAAATAAAAAAGTATACCTTAAATGCATCTTCCTTTTTTATATATTTGACGAATCACTTCCTTAAACTAAGCACAGTTATTAGACTGTGTCATTCACTTGGGACCAAAGAAGCATTGAAGAACGTGGAATGTCTGACATCAGTAAGACCTAATAAATTGAACCCCAAAGGTTAGGACTAATGATACATTCTAACGTTTGGGGTTGGTTAAAATATAGAAAATGGGTCTTTTTTTATAAGTTAGTTTCTTTTTCAGAGCCCGTCATTGCCTGCTCTGTATGCAAAGACAACGGAAAACTAACAGTAACCTTGAATAAATCTCCATCCACTTCAATTCCTATGGTACCACCTTGCACCTCTGTTAATCCCTTGGCTATTGCCAAGCCAAGTCCAGATCCTTCTGTATTTCTTGATAAATCACCTCGAACAAAGCGTTCAAAGAGTTGCTCTCCCTGATAGTTTATTTCTGAATAAGAGATATTCTTGATTATTATTTTGGCTTGTTTTTCTGTCTTACACACCGTAAGATAAACTCTGGTATTAGACATAGCGTATTTCACAATGTTAGTAAATAAATTTTCTAGTACACGGTAGGTCTTCTCCCCATCTAGGAAGCAAATCATCTTCTCTTCTTGATAATCTGCCTTCACTTTAAGACAAGCTTCTTTTAACTTATCCTCAAATTCCACCAGAACTTCTTTGATTAAGGTAACCAAATCTAGATTCTGGCGTGATAACACAATGCTTTTACTCGTTGTTTTACTCACCTCAAATAATCCTTCAATCAATATTTTTAAACGCCCGGATTTTTGTTCGAGAACGTTGACATACTGATGTCTCTCCTCGTCAGTGAGGCTATCACTCTTTAACAAATCAACGTACGTAATAATCGAAGTCAGAGGCGTTTTTAAATCATGAGACACATTGGTAATTAACTCGGTCTTCATGTTCTGGCTTTTCATCTCTTCCTCTACTGCATGCTGTAACCCTTCTCGTAAACGATTAATCTCATCGCGAACTGGATTAAATATTCCTAATTCCTGCTCAACAGAGGTTTCTAAATCTCCCACCGCAATATTTCTAGTACTCAATAACAAAGCATCATAATGGTATTTTACTATGTTATATTTTTTTATTAGTATCACTGCCAGTAACACATTGTACAGTATCGCCACTGGAATACCGATAAACCATATACAACATAAGCCTATGGTGATAACGGTATGAATCCCTACTAACTGTAGAATTCTCTTTACTCCCTTTTCCCCAAATTCCAAAGTAGTCACATTATGATACCATTTTTTTATTGTTCTTCCTACAAAAAATACGATACGAACTATAATACTCTTATTCCTTAGATAAGAGAAAACTCCCGTATGGAATATGTGTTTTAAAATTATGACGACTAGATAAGCTACACTAAGGCTAAAGAATAGACTGGCTATTTTTAGTACGTTATAAGTAATAGCACCTAGGTTGTTAGATAAACCAAATAAACGATATCCATAGTCATAGGACATATCAGTAAGGTAGATTGGAACAAGCGCAACCGTATAGACTGCAACAAAGGCAAAACCTATTAACACTTCTACATAAAAACGCAATATTATTTTAGCTATGATGCCGTTCTTAGCCTGCTTGTAAGGGACTACCAAAGCAAGCAAAGCAGTTGCTAGCATTACACCCAGAATCATCCAAAGAAGCGTGGGTTTTAAAGAGTTTCTTGCTTCCGACTTTCGTTGCTCTATCATATCACTGATACCATCTGTATATTTTAATTCCTTAGGTATGCCATAGATAAAAGTCATATCTTTTATCGGCTTAACCAGATTGTCTACTCGCCAGTTTGGATACAACTCCTCGGTATAGCTAACCCCTGTATCCTCTCTCAAACTTAATCCTTTTTCTATTAAGTATTCGTCATAATCAGGACTATTACCTACTGAAAGCAGATCCTTCAACTCCTCTGAAGCTGTCGTAACCAGTTCATTTACAATACTCTGATAAATATCATAATCTCCACTACGTAAGTATTTAATGATGAGATTTCCACTCTTATCATATTCCATCACAATTAAAAACTGATACTCCTGTAGTTCTTTATCTGGTTCCTTTGCAGTTAATATGCTAGATAATCTATCATTACTATAATAACTTTCTTTACTGGAAGAGTCATATACATAGTATTGCAGGTTCCGATACCAATCCCTTAAACCACTCCAACCGCTAAGCTTATCTTCAAACCGTCTTTTCACAAATTCTTTGTCTTCTTCTGCAATATTTGACAAATCCAAGTAGGAGTCTACTGCTTTTTTACCTTGATCTGACAGTATTTTTTCTGCATTCGGATAATTATAATTTCCAATATTCATTATAAATGAGTTACTATTAAAGTTAATTAGAACTTTGCTGTATTTCTCATCTGATTCCTTTAATATTGTCGAAACTACCTGGCATAAAACTAAGGTGCCAATTGCCAACACAAGAACCACTACTATGGTAACCAGGTAATTTTTTTTGTTACTTACTTCTTTTATTTGTCTTTCTTTTATTTGTCTATCTTTCATTTTCAATTTTATATCCTACCCCCCACACAACTTTTAGATATCTCGGCTGTTTTGGATCAATTTCTATCTTTTCACGAATTCGTCTTATGTGCACCATAATGGTGTCTGTATTAACTGGAATCTCATTCCAGACACGTTCATATATCTCATCTGCAGAAAACACATGATTGGGATGTTTCATGAGAAGATGTAATATTTTAAACTCCATAGGAGTTAACTTTACTACCTCACAATCCACTGTTAGCTCCATACTGTCCACATTTAGCTCCAGCCCACCAATTCGAAATAGATTTGTAGCAGAACCTGCTTGATCTACTAAATGAAGAAATCTCTCATATCTCCTTAGATGAGAGTTCACTCTCGCAATTAATTCAATTGGCTGAAATGGCTTTGTCATATAGTCATCGGCACCAATATTTAATCCAGTTACTTTATCCATATCCTCCGATTTGGCAGAAAGCATAATCACTGGAAATTCATATAACTGTCGTAGCTTCATTACCATGGTAATGCCATCCATCTTAGGCATCATAATATCAACGATAGCCAAATGAATCGTTTCCCTCTCCATAATTTCTAAGCCTTCCAGACCATTGTAAGCTTTATGTACATGATACCCCTGATTGGTCAAATATATTGCTATCCCATTTGCAATTTCTTTTTCATCTTCCACTACTAAAATGCTATATGATTTCATATCAAACCCATCCTATTTATCCACTACATTTCTTCAAAACACGACAACTGCTACTTCACTTTATCATATCATGTGTCTTACTGTTTCACAAATCGAATTTCCTTCTTGTTCTAATATTCTACTCCTTTCTCCATTTGTAAAAAGTCGATGTTTCCTTGTTATAATGATTTAGCTCTATTACAAGACCTATTATAGAGTTTTATAAAACTTATTTCCTTTATAAAAAGAGAAAGGATTTCTTAACAATCTGTAAGAAATCCTTCCTCTTTGATTATCAATACTCTTAAAACCCTTCTAGTCTACGATGAAGTCGATACATTGCTCTTTTAAATCACAGTACAATGATTAATAAGCTGATACTCCGACAATAAAAAAAGAATCACCTTTTGGTGATTCCTTTACTCTATATCTTCAAAACTACACATTGTATACGGCTTGCTAAGCAAAACGCTTCATCCATCTTC
>JAEYPA010000099.1 GCA_023411225.1 Bacillota bacterium | reverse complement strand
TTAAGTCCTGTGCGTCTGCCAGTTCCGCCACGCCGGCCTATGGATGGAGAAGGATTCGAACCTTCGAAAGCGTTGCTAACAGATTTACAGTCTGCCCCCTTTGGCCACTCGGGAATCCATCCACATTGTCCTGACAAGAAATTATTATAACAGAATTTCCTTAGATTGCAAGTCTTTTTTCTAAGTTTTCATATTTATTCCAACAATTTAAATGATATCTGCTGTCTTTAGTATAACAGATGAAATTGCTGGTAACGTTAACTTTAGAATTCCATTTTCTCCGTAATAGAGACTAGCAGATAAATCATACCCCTGCTCTGTGGTCATAATCAAACGAACCAACCTATGATCATCTAAAACTCCCATTTCCCACACAGGAATCTCAATAGTCTTTTCAGCAGAACCACAGTTCAGTGCAATGACAAAACAATCCTTTTTATCAAATCTTCCATAACTAATGTAATGATCACCGCCACACAAAAATAAGATAGAACCTGTCTTAAGAGCCTCATAGCTTTTATGAATTTGAATCAACTCTCGATGAAGGCTAATCAGTTCAGTATCTTCTCGTCCCCATGGATAAGTACGCCGGTTATCTGGATCTGTCCAACCACAAACTCCAGCCTCATCTCCATAGTACACAGTCGGTGCTCCCGGCCAAGTCATTTGCATTGCCACTGCAATACGCATAATACCTTTATTAATGTTCTGCTCTGCTGCCTCTGGTCCCATTGTATTGACTCTTCCAGTCTTCCTATTTGTGCGGGTGAGAAACCTGGAATGATCATGATTAGATAGTTCGTTCATCGCTACTAACAGAGACTGTGTGTTAAATTTACTCATGAAATGTTGCATCGTCTCAAAAAATATATCTGCATGCCCTAGTAAATCAGAACGAAACTCATCACTATGTTTTTCAACACCAGTCAAAAACCAGGTAATAGGTTCCATAAAAGCATCATAATTCATTACGGTGTCCCATTCATCCCCCTGTAGCCAAGAAAAAGGATCACCGTAATGCTCTGCCAGAATAATAGCCTCTGGATTAGCTTCCTTTACCTTTCTGCGAAAATCCTTCCAGAAGTGATGATTAAACTCATTGGAATGACCTAAATCTGCTGCCACATCTAATCTCCAACCATCACAGTTAAAAGGTGGTGAGACCCATTTGACACCAACATTCATAATATACTCATATAACTTCGCTGAATCCTCATAATTAAGCTTAGGTAGAGTATCATGTCCCCACCAGCCGTCGTATTTCTCATTGTATGGCCATTGATTCTCTCGATAGCGAAAGAAATTGTGGTAAGGACTTTTTTCATCGATATATGCACCTTTTTCATAACCAGGCTGGTTCTCATAGATTCTCTCATGATCCAGCCATTTGTTAAAGGAGCCACAGTGGTTAAATACCCCATCTAGAATAATCCTCATGCCTCTATTATGCACTTCTTCCACCAGTCGAATAAGTAGTTGATTGCTAGCTTCTAGATTAACCTTATCTGTCACCCTGGTAATATACCTAGTGGCATTCTGATTATTTAAATCTCCTGGTTTTAATAAATCTCTCTCATCCTTTACAATAACACCATAATGAGGGTCAACATAATCGTAGTCCTGTATATCATACTTATGGTTGGATGGAGACACGAAAATAGGATTGAGGTAAATGACATCGACCCCAAGATTCTTAAGATAATCCAATTTCCTTATTACTCCCATCAAATCTCCACCATAAAACTCCCGAACCCCCATGGTAGCTGGATATTTGCTCCACTCATTGACTCCTACTACTTGCTCTCCGATATAACAGTACTCACCAGTTAGTACATCGTTACTAGTATCGCCATTAAAAAACCGGTCTACAAAAATCTGATAGAAAACTGCTCCCTTTGCCCAGTCAGGCGTCTTAAAACCTGGATGGATTACAAAATCATATGTTTGACTGAGATCACTCGCAGCACCTTTCTGATTGTAGAAGCATCTTCCCTGACCTGCAACCACCTCAAAATAGTAAGTGACCTTCTTATCTGACAGCTGTAACGGATACTCATAATAATCAAACAGTTGATCTGAATAAGCTTTTCTCATAATATATCGATTCTGATCGCACACCAAATAAACCGAGTCCACATTATTGAGCGCCGTCCTAAACCGAATTGTTACTACCTCATAACAATCTGGTTCCATTGGATTGCGAAATAATACAGTCCCGTCACTAAATAAAGCTTTCCTGTTAATAATCGAATTTGTACTTTCAACACACATCCGAAGCATCTGCCTCTTTGAAATCTGCGAATAATTATTATTTAAATCCACATTTACACTCCCAACCTAGTGAATATCTTTTCACTTCACCTTTTGTTAATTAATGTTATTCTATTGTATGTAAATCAAGAACTTATTATCAGCCTTGTGAAATTATGACCAATTTAGAACACCTTCTTATTGTATCGTGGTTATCAAATTTGTCAATGTCTTATTATATTCCGATTATTCTCATATAAGTAAAAAGGACAGCTTCCGACTAGCTGTCCTTTTTGGAGAAGAAATTTTTGTTACTTATGGGGTGTAGCAAAAACTAATATAATGTATTGGGGTTTACATCTATAGTATACCAACAAAAATAGCTGAAGTGTGCACAAACTTGACACAATTCAGCCATGATTTTTGTTAAAAATACCTACTGCTTTGGTATTATTATCTATTTCTTTTAACTATTTATTTAAATTGTCTGATTTTAATACTTAATCTACTTTATTTCCAAATTAAAATTAGAATTTCCAAAAAGGCTTTCAAATTCTTCGCGGCCAATTCTTTCTTTCTCAATCAGAAGGTTAGCACATTTATGAAGCACTTCCATATTCTGCGTAAGAAGCTCTTTCGCTTTGCTATAGCATGAATCAATGATATTCTTTACTTCTGCATCGATAGAATTGGTTACATCAGTGCTATACTGTTTCATATGACCTAAATCACGACCAATGAATACTTCATCATCATCATTTCCATAGTTAATTAAGCCAACTTTTTCAGAAAAACCATATTTAGTAACCATAGCACGGGCAGAATTAGAAGCTTCTTTAATATCCTGAGAAGCACCTGTAGTAATATCATCAAAAATCAGCTCTTCAGCCACACGACCACCTAGAAGCGTGGTTATATTCTGAAGCATTCTTCCCTTAGTCATAAACATCTCATCCCGTTCAGGTAATGGCATGGTATAACCGGCAGCACCAGATCCTGTAGGAATAACACTTACCGTATAAACAGGACCAATATCAGGAAGTAGGTGGAATAGAATTGCGTGCCCAGATTCATGATAAGCAGTAATCTTCTTTTCTTTTTCAGAAATTACGCGACTTTTCTTTTCTGTACCAATACCAACCTTAATAAAGGATTTCTTGATATCTTCCTGAACGATGTAACCTCTGTCATCCTTTGCTGCCACGATCGCTGCTTCATTTAACAGATTTTCCAAGTCGGCTCCTGTAAATCCTGCTGTTGTCTGAGCAATTTGTTTCAAATCCACATCTTCTCCCAAAGGTTTTCCTTTGGCATGCACTCCAAGAATTTCTTCCCTACCCTTTATATCCGGACGCCCCACTCCAACCTTACGATCAAAACGACCTGGACGAAGAATAGCGGGATCTAATATATCTACACGATTAGTAGCCGCTAACACGATAATTCCTTCATTCGCACCAAAACCATCCATCTCAACTAACAGTTGGTTCAAGGTCTGCTCACGTTCATCATGGCCACCACCCATACCAGTTCCACGACGTCTTGCTACTGCATCGATTTCATCAATAAAAATAATACATGGCGAATTCTTCTTAGCTTCCTCAAACAAATCTCTTACACGGGAAGCGCCGACACCTACAAACATTTCTACAAAGTCTGAACCAGAAATACTAAAAAATGGCACCCCTGCCTCACCTGCTACTGCTTTGGCAAGGAGAGTTTTACCGGTTCCAGGAGGTCCTACTAATAAAACGCCCTTTGGAATTCTGGCTCCTACTGTGATATACTTCTTAGGATTCTTTAAGAAATCTACAATCTCACTAAGTTCTTCTTTTTCCTCATCTAAACCTGCAACCTTTTTAAAAGTTGTTCGTTTATTCTCATCTGTAGACATCTTAGCGCGGCTCTTACCAAAGTTCATCACCTTGCTGTTGCCACCGCCGCCACTAGCCTGATTAGTTAAAAAGGTAATTAAAATAAATACAAGGACTACTACCAACAATAATGGAAGTATATTGGTTAAAAACCAATTCGGTTTATCTACATTATGCACTTCAAGTGCAACAGCTTTAGTATTTACAAGGGTTGCTACCTCATTTACATCTGTCACATAAAAACTCTTGGTAGTATCATTTATACGAACATCTACTCGACCAGTTGGCATTTCCTGGTTTGGATAGATATCCACACTGGACACCTTATTATCATTTATATCCTTAACGAAATTCTGATAGCCGTAGCTTGATTTATCAATATTAGTGAAGTTACCCGACAGATACAACGCCGCTACTACAACTGCAATAATAATGACATAAAAGCCTAGGCCCCTCATTTGTTTCTTCAATTATAGCCCTCCTCTCTTTACCTTACTATTTTATTCACTCTCAACTACTCCGATATAAGGTAAATTTCTATATCGTTGAGCATAATCCAAACCATATCCAACAACAAACTCATCCGGAATTGCAAATCCACAGTAATCAACCTTAACTTCAGTCACACGGCGAGAAGGTTTATCTAATAATGTACATAATTTAAGGCTATTAGGTTTTCTTGTCTTTAATAATTCCATCAAATGATGTAATGTTCTTCCAGAATCTATAATATCCTCAACTATAAGGACATCCTTATTCTCAATAGGGTCATCCAAATCCTTAATAATTTTGACTCTTCCACTGCTTTCAAATTCGTCTCCATAACTTGAAACTGACATAAAATCAAAGGTTACAGGAACCGTAATAGACTTTGCCAAATCACAGGTGAAGAAAACTCCACCTTTTAGCACACATATTAAATGCACCTGTTTTCCCTCATAATCCTTGCTAATCTGCTCTGCAAGGGCTTTTATCTTGTTTGATACTTCCTCTTCAGAAATGAGCATTCTGATATTATCTGACATATTAGACCTCCGTTATATTTACCACAAGTATTTTCTTGGACTCACAAGACAGTTTATAGCCTTCACTAATACGGCTTCCTGTAATCCATATTACATGATCACCATCACATAGTAATGGGATTTTGTTTCTCAGATCCTTCGGAACCTTATCATTAATAAAAATATCCTTCAAAAGTTTTGTCCCACCATTTTTATTAATCTGCATAAAATCTCCGGGTTCTCTTGTTCTTAAGAAAATTGTATTTTTTATTGTATCATAATCAAACCATTTCGTACAACAATTTTTAGGAAACACCAAGTTTTTTTCATACTTCATTAAGATAAAGTCAATTTTCCATTTAAGCTCCGGTATCACATAGGTTCCAGGTACTTCTACGGCCATGGGGAGACTTTTGATTACCTCGCTAGAAGTATCGATATGCTCCTTCACCATTTTCCCGATTTTCAATCGATCATAGCTACATTTGGCAAGAATGCCATAAGGAAGATTACGTTGTTTACCTACACCCTTTTCTAGCAGCTCATACACTGACAGAACATGGACTTCCTCGATATCCTTAAGCCTTCCAGCGGCATTGCCAATCATTTGCCTCAATATTCTTTTGATTAAAACTGGTTCTTCTCTCTGCAAGGATTCTATATCTACAGAGTATAACCCATTCTCCTCGGTTACAATCTTGTTATAGAGAATATCCGTCTGTTTTTTTAGATATACCTCCACCTCACTAAGTCTCGTAGCAATTCCTGCAATATGTGACACTGCCTGGTTATTTATCTGATTAAGAAGTGGTAGCACCTGTAGACGCACCTTATTTCTTGTGAAATCACTTTCCAAATTGGTAGAATCCGTACAATAACCGATACCTTCTTCCATAAGATATGCTTCAATATCTGTTCTGGTAACAGCTAACAGTGGTCTGATATACGGTCCTCTCACTGGTGGAATACCTACTAATCCCTTAAGTCCAGTACCTCGAACCATGTGAAATAAAATAGTCTCTGCCAAATCATTTTTATTATGTGCTATAGCTATTTTATTACAACCTCTGTCATTATATTCACGTTCAAATGCCGCGTATCGTAATATTCGCCCTGCTTCCTCCAGAGAACAGTGATGCTCTTTGCTGTATCCAGCCACATCCTCCTTATAAGTGATGCAGGTTATACCAATCTTTTTACAAAAGTCCTCAACATACCTTTGGTCCCTATCTGCCTCTTCTCCACGAAGTCCATGATTTATATGAACAACAAATAAATCAAGTTTATAAGCTCTCTTCAATTTCATCAGTACCTTCAGCAAGCAAATAGAGTCTGCGCCCCCGCTGACTCCAACTACAATTCTATCTCCCATTTGAAGCATATGATGTTGTTGAATAAACTTATCTACTTGACTAAACATATCTTCTCCATATTATTCTATGTTTTGTACTCTTTTGGTATGTCATAATAAAAGGTGTCTCTCTGTGACAATCTATATGTAGACCTTGCTACTCTGTCCTTATATTGGACTTTTCCCACTTTAGACACCTCTTATTCTACAACTATCAACTTAAGAATACAACCCTTATTCCATCATCTCCTTCTGCACTATTTATAAAGCCTAATGCATTATTTTTTCCACATTCCAACCACCAGAACAGTCATATCATCTATGGCAACATGCTCATTCTGATCCAGTATCTGCTGCAACAACTCTTCAGCAATCTCCTGTGGATTTTTCACTTTCATCTGGGATATTAGCTTAGATAAATACTTTTCTTTATCAGTCCCGCTGATGCAATCCAATACCCCATCGGAAACCATAATGATATAATCTCCATCATATAATTTTTTTGATACTTCATCCATATCAACATCATTTAGCACCCCAATAGGCATAGTGGTTGATGTGATGATTTCCACCCAATCCTTTCTCTTTATAAAGGTTGCAGCAGCACCAATCTTAATAAAGTTGCACATACCTGTATGTAGGTCTATGATGCTCAAATCAATGGTGGAACAAATTTGCTGATCCGCTCGTAATACCAAAACAGAATTAATTAGCTTAATTGCAGAGTCTTCACGAAATCCAGCCTCCATAAACTTTTCCATCAACTCAATTATAGACTTACTTTCCCCACAGGCCTGATCGCCTGCCCCCATACCGTCTGATAACGTTATGATAAACTCTCCACCTGAGAGCGATAAAAAAGAGTAATTGTCTCCTGACACTGTTTCACTGGTTTTAGGGGTCTTGGCTATACCTGTAAGCACTTTAAAACTCGTGTCCTCCACGAAACAAAGCACATCATAGTCTTCCGATACTATATTCTTGGTTCCCTCCATAGGCTTCATCCGCCTATGGAGTACCTCCCCTAAGATGGTGGCCGCCTCCTTAGTAGTAATACACCGGCCATGCTTCGTCCTAAGCGTGAGGAAAAAATCCTGTCTGTGGTTACGTTTTTCTACTACAGATATATGTTTAACATCTAAATGATGGGGTTTCATATAAGCAATAATGTCATCATACTGTTTTTGATCCAAACCAACACTTTCATACAAATCCTTAGAAAAATTCTCAATAATGGAGGCCACCTCCAGATATTGTCCAGCTATCGCTTCTCGGCTCTGGGCCATACGATTGTGCCAAGTCATATTGAGTTTGGCCATTTCCAAACCTCGGTTTGTCTCAAAAATAAAGTCATTCAGATTAATACACTGTCTGGCAAAACCAGGTGGAATATCTCCCTTGCTAACCTTTCCATTCTGCTCTGCTACAGTCAGGATAGAGAATGCTGCCTTATATGTATCATAAAAATTCGTTTGCCAGCAGCTATGACAATTTATACATCGTTTGCAAAGCTTATCTGAAAGCTCATCAAAGATAAAATTGACATCATCCTTACTTAAGGCGCTCTTGGTTTCTGAAATCTGATAAAATGTGGTAGATATCGATTTAAAGGATTCTGCGAATTCCTTGAGCTTACTTTTTGCAGTATCCTGCATCTTTTCCTTTGTCTGTGCATCCTCCCGCAACTCCATGGGTAAGTTTTCCACTGTATAAAGAATGTTTTTGGGTAACAGCATAAACACGGCTGTCCCAGAAGCCAAAGCTCTTACAGATGTCACATCTAACAATTTATTTTCATAAAAATAACCTAAAATAATATTGGCAAGGAGAAAAGCTACACCATCCCCTATCTTACCGACCTTACGAAATATCCCTGCTACAATACCAAGAATGCTCATGATACCAATAATTCCAGCTATCGGATGTTCTAGGTAGAGGACTGCCCCACAAGCTGCACCGGTAATGGCGCCTGCCCCAGCACCATATTTATACCCAAGAATTAGAACAAGAAGGTATGCTACTGTTTCTTCTATAGAAAATTCCTGAGTACCCACCTCCGGCACCGCATAGACAAACAAGGCTAGTAAAAGCACAACACTAATTAACTCTTCATTATTAGGAATCTGTCCTTTCCTACAATAAAGAAGATAACGAAATCCCTTGGTAAATACAATATATAATGCAAATACTAAGATTGCCTCTATTCCTATCATTATAAACAAGTTCTCATCCGGTCCCCGTTTCATTACAAGACTGATTCCGACCAAGCCATTTATAATCATTGCCACTAGACCAGTCAGCCAAGGCATAATGACCTTCTGTCTCTTTTCTACCCATTTGATAACTCCTACAAATAATAGAATCCCTGTCCCATACTGAATAGCTTGTTGGATTGGCAACCACAGGGCTAGTCCCACTACGGTAGAGGTGAAAATCAGCCATCTTCCTCCTGCTTCAATCATATAAGCAGCTGCAAAATATGCTATTGCAACTGGATTTATCGTAAAAAGTGCTGCCTTTGCCATAATGATTCCCATTAAGTTAACTAGCATAGCCCTCTTGTTTATTGCTTTCATACCATTACGCTCCTTACCAAAGTATTGCTGCTAAGGACGTATTATAGACCTCCCCAAATGAAATGTTTGTCAAACTCTAGTTCCTCTTCCTATAAACTTTTAGACAAGATGTGTCTCCTCTCGTGTTCTATAGCGAATCTAGGGAATTCACATTCCTTAAGAGAATCCTGCCTCTATCTTTATAAAGTTATGGTCTTATGCTTAAAGGATAATTAAGAACGGAAGGTAGATAGGTACATAAAATGAAAATTAGGTTAAAAATAGGCGGACTGAGTGGAATGGGAACTTAAGAATGCCTTACTTGAAGTGTCCAATGACGGTCGATTTATGACTAATTGTTTTTACAAGGAATTTATTTTCTACTACACTCTATTTACTACTTATTTTTGTAATACATTATATCATCTGCGAAAATTATAGGTAATGGGATACACTAGTGGCAACTTCCTCAGCCTAGTGCAATCCTGGACTTCCTGTTCTTTAGGAAATCTTTTTATTTGATAGGAAAGTTCGTAGTACTTTCCTATCAAATAAAAAAGGAGCTATTCACGAATTGCTTAGTGTAATAGCTCCATCATAGTTCAAAACAATCTAAAGACATAAAGTAGCGGAGAAGGGATTTGAACCCATGACACCACGGGTATGAACCGTGTGCTCTAGCCAACTGAGCTA
>JAEYPA010000095.1 GCA_023411225.1 Bacillota bacterium | reverse complement strand
GCTACTATGATTTAGCCATTGCCTATCAGTCAGTGTACGTCAACTATTGAACGCGCCGTGTACCGAACGGTACGCACGGTGTGGTGAGAGGACGGGAGTTAGTCACTCCCTCCTACTCGATTCTTTGTCCATATGCCGAAGCACTCCTTGATAACTATAACACTCGAATCCGGTAGGCATTAGACAATGGAGGTATACTAAAGGTTTGACGAGTGGAATGGTCTGCTCTTACAAGCTGCCCAAGGCGTAGGGCTCCAAATGGAATTTGTTGTCCTCTTCGATTTAATATCACTGTATCAGGAGTTATATTCAGCCGAATTTGATTAGATGGCTCATTTATAGGACCAACCAGAATCTGACTAGTATTACGGTTAATCTGTAAAATCGCTCCTAAAATAATATGGTATGAACTAGCGGGTGGAATAAGGGTAATCCTTATTGCTCTTGCTTGAGGGGGTAGACTGGCAGTCATAGCAGGACTTATTTCAGCATCCAAGGTCATCCCCAGCTGGATGTGACGTCTAGTAAGTATTCTTCCATAAGTATTGCGAATTAATGTCTGATTAGTCACGACTAGAACCAAAGTCTGCATTGTCCCTCTGGGAACAGGGGGCATATAGGAAACTGTTACATAAGTGACATTACGTATATTACGAATCTCTTGGACAGTAGCATTTCTAACACGATAAGAATTATTTACACATGGGCCTCTAAGGCGAGAATTACAAGGCATGTTACCTCCTATTTTTTGTGTGGCTTTGAACCATAAGTGCTTTCTATATCATATGCGTATAAATGGGAAAAGTTCAGACATAGTGGAAAATTAACCAAGACATGGGCGGTGTAGAATAGGCTACAGATTAATGAACTATGACAATTATTATGTTGACAACCTAAGTTTTTTTAGTTATACTTGTAAAAATCTTTTTATTAATTATAAAGGATTCATTAGTAATTCTAATTATTAACAATTTACCATAATTAGAATTAGGTTCCATAGGATTTTATATACTATAGAACATAATAATAATAATAATAATAAAACAAAGAAAGAGAGGGTAACTAAAATGGGAACAATCATTGGCGATGGTATTACGTTTGACGATGTACTATTAGTTCCGGCGTACTCTGAAATTATTCCAAACCAGGTACAACTAACCACTAACTTAACTAAATCCATTCAACTTAATATTCCTATGATGAGTGCAGGAATGGATACTGTAACTGAGCATAGAATGGCAATTGCTATGGCAAGACAGGGTGGAATAGGCGTTATACACAAAAATATGTCTATTGAAGCACAGGCAGAGGAAGTTGACAAGGTTAAACGTTCAGAAAATGGGGTAATCACAGATCCATTTTATTTATCACCAGAACATACTTTAGCAGATGCTAATGATTTAATGGCTAAATTCAGAATTAGCGGTGTACCAATTACTGAAGGCAAAAAGCTGGTAGGTATTATCACAAACCGTGATCTTAAATTTGAAACTGATTTCTCAAAAAAAATTAAGGAGTCTATGACTTCTGAAAATCTTATAACAGCGCAGGAAGGCATTACTTTAAGTGAGGCTAAAAAGATTCTTGCTACTGCTCGTAAAGAAAAACTCCCTATTATTGACAAAGATGGTAATCTAAAAGGTTTAATTACTATTAAGGATATTGAAAAGCAAATTAAGTATCCACTTTCTGCGAAGGATGCCCAAGGTCGCTTACGTTGTGCTGCAGCTGTAGGAATTACTCATAATATTATGGAACGCGTGGATGCACTGGTAAATGCCAAGGTTGACTGTATCGTGATCGATTCCTCACATGGTCATTCCAAAAACATTATGGAAACTGTAAAAATGGTTAAAACCAAATATCCTACACTTCAGGTAATTGCAGGAAATGTGGCTACGGGAGAAGCGACTCGTGCTCTTATCGAAGCAGGAGCAGATGCTGTTAAAGTCGGTATTGGGCCAGGTTCTATCTGTACCACCCGTGTGGTGGCAGGTATTGGTGTTCCGCAGATAACCGCTCTTATGGATTCATATGGAGTGGCAAAGGAATATGGCATTCCTATTATTGCAGACGGTGGTATTAAATACTCAGGAGATATGACAAAAGCTATAGCAGCCGGTGCTAACGTATGTATGATGGGTAGTATATTTGCTGGATGTGATGAGTCACCAGGAACTTTTGAGTTATTCCAAGGTAGAAAATATAAAGTATACCGTGGTATGGGATCCATTGCCGCTATGGAAAATGGTAGCAAGGATCGTTACTTCCAGGAAGACGCAAAGAAATTAGTGCCAGAAGGCGTTGAAGGACGTGTGGCATATAAGGGAACTGTTGAAGACACTGTATTCCAGTTAATGGGTGGTTTACGTTCCGGTATGGGCTACTGTGGAACAGCTACTATTGAGGAATTAAAGATAAATGGTAAGTTTGTGAAGATTTCTGCAGCTTCCTTAAAGGAGAGCCATCCTCATGACATTCATATTACCAAAGAAGCTCCAAACTATAGCCTAGACGACAAATAGCAGATGGTGCCAGTATGTCTTTGCATATTTCAAAAATGCAGGGATATTAGAGAACTTAGCAAGCTTGATTCAAGCCTGGTAAGCTTCATGATAGAATCCAATTAAATATATTTATATTTTAAGGACATTTTTCTAAGAGGTATTTTAGAGGAATGTCCTTTTTCAATATCTATATCTCACGGTGTGTCCATAACCCAGTTAAATAAGACAGATACCAATGGTTATCAGAGAGGACAGTACTACGATTGGATTATAGGAACTTCACTACGCAGATGGCTGGGTTAAATCTTGCGTTCAGCAATATTTTTGATAACAACACGCTTGTTGGTTCTACTTTTTAAATACTTCCTGTTTAAATGCCAGCCAGGCATCCTCATGTTCTACATAATACAATGGGCAAAGCTTGCCAGTTACATCATAATGTCGAATAACATCATCGCTGTCTAAATCATATTGGGAACAAAGCCATTTGGTTAAGGAGATAAGAGCGTCATAGCTTTCCTTAGTAAACTTACCTGTTTCATCAGGATGACAGACTTCAATGGATATCGTATCTTCATTTCGATTATTACTTGCATAGGAAATCTCATTTGTAGGGATGCATTGGATAATCTTACCATCCAAATCGATAATAAAATGACTACTTGCATAGGTGCTTCCAGTATCTGCAAGTTTATTAAAATAATTCCGGTTAGCCTTGGCTGAGGTACCAGGATTGCCCACATAATGAACGACAACACCATTTACTTTGGTAAGAGGAGTCTGTGGTCTGGAATAGGGGTTGGGTTTCAACAAATCTGCTTGAATGGGAGGTTTTTTATAACTTGAAGTCATAACCATGGCCGAACGGGCAGATTCATCCCCTTCTTTTGTAACTGAAATATCATTTTCGTTGGCTTTGGAAGTGTTTAGCAGAAGAAAGCCTGTCACTATGGCTACTATGGTACCAACGAGACATAGAAATCTTATTAGACGTTTCTTTTTACGTTGATAAGCCCCTTTTGTTTTTCTAGGTGGATAATAAGAATTGTAGTATGACATAATACTCCTTTGGTATGTACCTTAAGCCGTCTTTAGAGCTTTAAGGTGATAGTCTTATTAGCTGGTTCGTATAGTCGGTAGGTAATACCTGCATTTTTCATCATACGTTTACTTGCTATAGTGGATCCGGTATTGGCATATTTATCGCTTAGATAGATAACCTCCTTGATTCCAACCTGAATCAGAGCTTTTGTACATTCGTTGCAAGGGAATAAAGAAGTGTAGAGCTTAGCTCCTTTCATATTAACGCCAGTATAGTTTAAAATGGCATTAAGTTCTGCATGACACACATAAGGATATTTAGTATCTAGAAATTCACCATCTCTTTCCCAAGGGTATTCATCGTCAGAGCATCCCTGTGGCATACCATTATAGCCCATAGACAGAATACGATTGTCATCATTGACGATACAAGCACCTACACAAGTGTTTGGATCTTTACTTCGTTCTGCAGACAGAAGTGCTACTCCCATAAAATACTCATCCCATTTTAAGTAATCTTGCTTTTTCATTTAGATACCCCTTTCTTTTTATGAATGCGGTAAGCCAGGAACAAACCTAAGCTTCCTAGTATAACAACTGATACAA
Source organism: Bacillota bacterium (assembly GCA_023411225.1). Taxonomy (GTDB): domain Bacteria; phylum Bacillota; class Clostridia; order Lachnospirales; family Lachnospiraceae; genus KM106-2. The sequence goes on along the minus strand of JAEYPA010000095.1, from coordinate 2,674 downwards.
TTGCAATAGCACAGTGCATAAAGTACCCCTCAGGGAGGATAGTTATGACAGGATCTGTAGTCGGATCAAAGAGCCAGTCGTCATTACGGAAAAACAATTTATGAAAGATAACAAAGACTTTGTTAAAATTAATGCTCATAGCCAAACCTATAAGAATGGGAATGGCGATGGAGGTAATGGAGGCAGTCTTTAAATATTGATAATCATGTTGCTTTCTTTTTCGAAGAACTAGAAAACAAAGTAGAGCAAAGGATAGGGCCATAAGAATATAACATCCGTTAAAAATTATCTTTACCTCTGCAAAATGGCTAAGTCCACTAGAGGAGGCAGCCAGAGTGGGAAATTCTAACTTTCCGAAAAAAAATGGGGAGCAGTAAGCAATGAGGGCATTGTAGTTCTCCATAATTATATCGTAACTTAGACCAGAGGTGGCTTCGATATTCAAATACTTTACATCGAATCGATACAAAGCTCCACAATTTATCACCAAAACGGTACCGAGTGTTGCGAAAAAAATAAAAAACAATATACCCATACCAATATACGATATTTTTTTTGTTTTCATATGACAGTCTCCTAAGCCATTTTTATGATATCCCATAATAATTCATATCACTTATATAATATTATAATATAGAACACATACCACCGCAATAATTAGAAATGGTAAAATGATAAGAATAGTTAATAAGTAGAATTATAAAATTTAATCATACTTATAAATAAAAGATGTTGAATTCTAAAATAATATGTAGTACACTACATTTAGAAGTCGTATGACTGGCGGAAATGGGAAAAACCCATAGGGAGTACGATAATTTGAAATGCCGACCGCCTGGGCAGCCGTTAGGTTACCTAGGCGGTCTTTACTGTTTTAATCTTATACGAGCAGTAGGTTGTCCAGATACCAACGGAGCATAGGAAAGAAAAGGAGAATGGAAATGAGAGCATTAATTAGCGTATCAGACAAAACAGGGATTGTAGAATTTGCGAAGGAACTGGTTTCCTTAGGAGTTCAGATTATTTCTACAGGTGGTACCTATAGTAAGCTTAAGTCGGAAGGTGTTGACGCAATTGAGATTTCCGATGTAACAGGATTTCCAGAATGCCTGGATGGTCGTGTAAAGACTTTACATCCAGCAGTGCATGCAGGTTTACTGGCTATGAGAAGCAAACCTGAGCATATGCAGCAGTTAAAGGATTTGAACATTGAGACAATTGATTTGGTTGTTGTAAACCTGTATCCTTTTAAGGCTACTATTATGAAGGATGGCGTAACAAGAGCTGAGGCAGTGGAGAATATCGATATCGGTGGACCTACTATGTTACGTAGTGCAGCAAAAAACTATCAGGATGTTGCAGTTGTTGTAGATCCAAGAGATTACGAGAAGGTTCTTGCTGAATTAAAAGAACATAAGGAAGTATCCTTAGATACAAAGTTTTATCTGATGCAAAAAGTGTTTATGCATACTTCTAATTACGATACTATGATTGCAGATTTCTTAAAGAAAGAAAGAAATGATCATGAGCTTCCAGAGACCTTAACTATGACCTTTGAGAAAGTTCAAGATATGCGTTATGGTGAGAACCCTCATCAAAAAGCTGCATTTTACCGTGAAATTGGTAAGAAGAGAGGTTCCATTACAGACGCAGTTCAGCTGAATGGTAAAGAGTTGTCCTTTAACAACATTAATGATACCAATGGAGCATTAGAGTTACTAAAAGAATTTACTGAACCAACAGTAGTAGCCTGTAAACATGGTAATCCATGTGGCGTAGGAAGTGCAGCTACAATTGAGGAAGCATTCGATAAGGCTTATGATGCAGACAAGGTATCTATTTATGGGGGAATTGTTGTTGTTAACCGTCTTGTTACTAAGGCATTGGCTGAAAAAATGGCTAAGGTATTTCTTGAAGTTATTGTGGCTCCAAGCTATGAGGAAGAGGCTCTGGCAATCTTTACTGCTAAGAAGAATCTTCGGGTTCTAAAATTAGACGATATCAGCGTACCTCAGGATGAAAATGCATATGATTTAAAGAAAGTGAATGGTGGCTTGATCGTACAAACTATCGATAGCAAACTATTAAATGAGGATGAGCTGAGGGTAGCGACAGATCGTGCACCATCCGAGAAGGAAATGGAAGACTTAAGATTTGCTTGGAAGGTAGTTAAATTCGTTAAATCAAATGGTATTGCATTAGCAAAGGACAAACAGACTATCGGTATCGGACCTGGACAGGTAAATCGTGTATGGGCAACAGAGCAGTGTATGGAGCATGCGGCAGAGTTGATTAGTGAGGATGCTACTAAGGGTGCTGTGCTTGCATCAGATGCATACTTCCCATTTGATGACAGTGTAGAAGCTGCCCATAAAGCAGGCATCACTGCAATCATTCAGCCTGGTGGATCTATTCGTGATGAAGACAGCATTAAAAAGTGTAACGAATACGGAATTGCTATGGTATTTACTGGAATGCGTCATTTCAAACACTAAGACGTATAGTGAATAAAGAATAGATTAGAAAAAACCTCTTAAGCCTCAATGCTTGATATGCTCCCCTTATAGTAGACAGATGAAATAACAAAAATCTACTATAGGAGGAGCATTTTCATGTCCAGAAAAAAGTATGATAGCACATTCAAAAGAAAAATCATTCAGGAGTATGAGGCAGG
>JAEYPA010000018.1 GCA_023411225.1 Bacillota bacterium | reverse complement strand
CTCCAAGGTTATCATAGGAACTAAAGGAACCAACATTATAGCGAAAGAGCTATATGAGAGACTGTTACACAAGTATAAGATTCAACTGGAAATGGTAAGTAAAGAGTATGGTATTGCTATGACCAGTTTTGGAGATACTTTAGATGGTTTTCAAAGGCTCAGTAAGGCATTATTTGAGATAGACAGTCAAATAGAACGGACCAAAATGGAATCCAATGAGGGCAATGTTTCTACAAAGCCAGATGAACAAAATCTTACAAAGCTTTATGAGGTAAGGCCTATGATTCAGATTCCAAGTATTTATGAAGCAAAGAATAGGAAGTCAGAGATTGTCACATTAAACAAGGCTGAAGGTAGAATCAGCAGTAGCTATGTCTATCAGTACCCACCGGGGATTCCGGTTCTAGCCCCTGGAGAGATGGTTACAAGCCAGATTATAGGAGTTCTTACCTTATATGAGGAACTGGGGTATCAGTTAGTTGGAATAGGAAAAGATTCAGTAAAAGGAAAAAGCATTGAGGTTATTGCACAATAGAAAGGGAAGTAAATAAGATGTCCAAAATATTTGTGGTAATTGGTAAAAGCGCCAGTGGAAAAGACACCATTTATAGAGAAATTGCAAAGGATGAGAATCTTGGATTGAAAGAGGTAGTAGGATATACCACCAGACCAATTCGAGAAGGGGAACAGAATGGTATAACCTATCATTTTGTAACAACAGATGATCTTAATCAGTTTATAGAGCAGAAAAAGGTCATAGAACATCGAACCTATAATACGATTCATGGACCTTGGCACTATTTTACCGTTTATGATGATCAGATTAATCTGGCTGAAGAGGATTATATTATGATTGGTACCTTAGAGTCCTTTGTTCAGATTAGGAATTATTTCGGGGAAGATGCTGTCATTCCTATTTATATACAGGTGGAAAATGGGGAACGATTGGCTAGAGCCTTAGGCAGAGAGAGAAGGCAGGAACAACCCAAATATGAAGAATTGTGCCGTAGATTCTTGGCGGATGAGCAAGATTTTAGTGAAGAAAAAGTTGTGGAAGCAGGTATTACAAAACGCTTTGATAATATAGATTTTACGGACTGTGTAAAGGCTGTCAGTAGGTATATCAGAGATACAAAAAAGGTAGATGTAAATTGAAGGGTTGTATGATATAATAGTTGTATAGCTTCGTCAGATAGGGGGTTTTTGTGTGGATTTACGAGTAAATCAGATGCAAAATGTAAACCAGGTGAATCAACTGAATAAAGTACAGGAGACAGATGGTAGCTTTAAGTTTACCCTGGTTAGCCATATCGAAGAACAGGAGCTACAAGCCCGTTTAGCAGTAATGTTGGAAGAGATTACAGGACAGGGTGAGAAGATAAAGAAGCGGATGGATATTAAAGATATCAAGAAATATAGGAGCCTTATTCAGGGATTTATGAATGAGATTGTATCCAGATCCCACGAATTCAGTAGGGAGAATTCTCTGGATAGAAGAGGTCGTCATCGTGTTTATGGTATTGTTAGGTTAGTAAATGAGACCTTAGACGAACTTGCTCAGGAATTAATCAAGGAAGAGAAGGACTCCATTTCCATCTTAGGTAGTATTGATGAAATAAGAGGAATGCTATTGGATTTATTGATGTAGGAGAAATATATTGGTGAATTCAGGGCAACTGTAAGAAAATGAGGTGTAGACTATGTTAGATTACAATAGAGTTATTGGACATAAAAGTATCATAGAGCATTTGAAAAAAGCAGTTGTCAACAAGAAAGTATCCCAGGCATATATATTCACTGGCGAGGATGGCTCCGGCAAAAAGATGTTAGCAGAGATTTTTGCTAAGACTCTGCTTTGTGAGGCTCACGGACAGGAGCCTTGTAATAAATGTAAATCCTGTCTCCAGGTAGATGGTGGTAATCAACCAGATCTCATCTATGTGACACATGAAAAAGCCAGTTTAGGTGTTGAAGAGATTCGTGTTCAAGTGAATAGTGATATATTAATTAAACCATATAGCAGCCTCTATAAGATATACATTATAGATGAAGCTGAGAAAATGACAGAACAGGCGCAAAATGCTTTACTTAAGACCATAGAAGAGCCACCAGAATATGCGGTTATTATGCTATTGACTACAAGTCTGGGTAAGTTGCTTCCTACCATTCAATCAAGGTGTGTAAATTTGGAGCTTAAGGTTGTTCCAGAAAAAGATATTAAGCAATTTCTTATGGAAAAAAAGCAGATTCCTGACTATTTAGCAGAAATTAGCGCTGCATTTTCTAGAGGTAATGTCGGAAGAGCCATTAAATATGCATCTAGCGAGGATTTTATTCAGTCCAAGGATGCAATTATTCACGTACTTCGACATATTGATGAAATGGAGCTTTATGAGATTATGGACGCCTTGAAGGAATTCAGTGCCCATAAACTTGACATAGAGGATTACATTGATCTGATGTTGCTATGGTATCGTGATGTGTTAATGTTTAAAGTAACCAATGATCCAAATCGGTTATTATACAAAAGTGAAGTTCGCTATATAGCTAAACAGGCGACAAAAAGCGACTATGAAGGAATAGAGGCAATTATCGAGGCGATGGATAAGGCAAAGATCAGATTGAGGGCTAATGTTAACTTTGACGTGGCTATTGAACTGATGTTACTATCAATAAAGGAGAATTAGCATGGTAAATGTTATTGGAGTAAGATTTAGGAAGGCGGGTAAGATTTATTTTTTTGACCCAGCTGGACTAGAAATCAAACAAGGGGATAATGTAATTGTAGAGACAGCCAGAGGTATCGAATATGGACAAGTTGTGCTTGGCTGTAAGGATGTAGAGGAAGATAGAATTATCCAACCTCTGAAGCAAGTCATTCGGGTATCTACACCGGAAGATGATGAGATAGAACGTAAGAATAAGCTGAAGGAGAAGGATGCTTTTACAATCTGCTTAGAGAAGATTCAGAAACACCAATTGGAAATGAAATTAATAGATGCGGAATATACTTTTGATAATAATAAAGTATTATTTTACTTTACTGCGGATGGTAGAATTGATTTTCGTGAATTAGTTAAGGATTTGGCAGCTGTGTTTAAAACCAGAATTGAACTTCGCCAGATTGGTGTTAGGGATGAGACTAAGATTGTAGGGGGAATTGGTATTTGTGGACGCCCTCTTTGCTGTCATTCCTATCTATCTGAGTTTGCTCCTGTTTCCATAAAAATGGCAAAGGAACAGAATTTATCATTAAATCCAACCAAGATTTCCGGCGTATGCGGAAGATTGATGTGTTGTCTGAAAAATGAAGAGGAGGCTTATGAGGAATTGAATAGTAAGCTTCCAAATGTAGGAGATATTGTGACCACCAGTGATCGACTAAAGGGCGAAGTCCATAGTGTTTCTGTCTTAAAACAGCTTGTAAAGGTTATTGTCACTTTGGACAATGATGAAAAGGAATTTAGAGAGTATAAGGTAGATGACTTAAAATTCACTCCTCGAAAGAAGAGAGAAAAGGTTACTATTGATGAAGAACTTAGGAATCTGGAATTATTAGAGAAAAAAGAGGGAAAATATACCCTAGACGATAATTAAGTGGAAGAAAGTAAGGAGTGCTTTCATGGAAGTATTATTACCAGGAGAACGCTTAGATGATTTGCATCGAAATCATTATAAGATTATTCAGAATCCGGAAAAATTCTGCTTCGGAATGGATGCAGTCCTTCTTTCCGGTTTTGCCAAAGTATTGGAAGGCGAGGTTGCCATTGATCTGGGAACAGGCACTGGAATCATACCTATTCTTTTAGAAGCCAAGACTAAGGGTAGGCATTTTACGGGGCTGGAGATCCAGGAGGAAAGTGCTGACATGGCACGCCGGAGTGTGGCCTACAATGGGCTACAGGAGACAATTGATATAGTAACAGGAGATATTAAGGAAGCCTCAAGGATTTTCAAACCGGCTTCCTTTGATGTTGTCACAACCAATCCACCTTATATGAACCACAATCATGGATTGGTAAACCCGAATATGCCTAAGGCGATTGCCAGACATGAATTATTATGTACGTTAGAGGATGTAGTAAGGGAAAGTGCTCGGTTATTGCGACCTGGAGGAAGACTGTATATGATCCACCGTCCTACCAGATTGGTGGAAATCATTAATATGCTAACCAGCTACAAGCTAGAGCCGAAGCATATGAGAATGGTACACCCTTATATCAATAAAGAGCCTAATATGGTGTTAATAGAGGCAGTAAGAGGTGGAAAATCTATGCTTAAGATGGATCCACCATTGATCGTATATAAAGAACCCAATGTTTATACCGATGAAATATATAAGGTTTATGGATACTAGAAGCTTAAATTATTACTATCATCCATAAGCCCAATGTGTCAGAATGGAGGCTGTAATGGCAGGAACGTTATACTTATGTGCTACACCAATTGGAAATTTGGAGGATATCACCCTTCGTGTGCTAAAGACCTTAGAAGAAGTTGATATTATTGCTGCCGAAGACACCAGACACACCATAAAGCTACTGAATCATTTTAATATTAAAACTCCTATGACGAGTTATCATGAGTTTAATAAAATTGATAAGGCAAAATACCTTGTAGAACAGTTACAACAGGGGGTAAATATTGCCTTGGTAACAGATGCAGGTACTCCAGGCATCTCAGATCCAGGGGAAGAATTGGTTCGTTTCGCCTATGAGGCAGGTATTCCTGTCACTTCCCTTCCTGGACCGGTGGCCTGTATTACGGCATTGACCCTTTCCGGTCTCAGTACTAGAAGATTCTGCTTTGAAGCCTTCTTGCCAACGGACAAAAAGGAGAAAAAAGCCATCTTAGAAGAACTAAAGACTGAAACTAGAACCATTATCCTGTATGAAGCTCCCCATCGTCTCCTAAAAACGCTCCAAGAGCTATTTGAGGCCCTTGGAGATCGTAAGGCTACCATTTGCCGTGAATTGACGAAAAAGTACGAGACAGCCTTCCTGACGAGCTTACAAGAGGCAATTGTACACTATTCTGCCAATGAAGCCAAAGGAGAATGTGTTATTGTGCTGGAAGGTGCCAAGAGGGAAGAACTTCTGAAAGAACAAAGACGAGTGTGGGAAGATATGAACGTAGAAGAACATCTTAAGCTTTATATGGATCAGGGGCAAATGAAAAAGGATGCCATGAAGCAGGTGGCAGTAGATCGAGGAGTATCCAAACGAGATATCTATCAGATGCTATTGGAAAAAGAATAGATGTAAAAGAAAAATAGGGCAGTATACGCAATAGAAAACGGTGCAACCCAAATGGGTTACACCGTATCCTACATAAATCTGTACTTTAGAGCACTGTATCAAGAACAGTGCTTTTTTGTTGTTTAGTCAATATTGTAAGGGAGTTACAATATCTACATGATGTCAATCAGTAACAACTACTCAATGATACCGGCCAATTTAGCTAATTGTACGATAGACTCTTTGGAAACTTTCTTTCCACAGTAATCATAAAGGTCATTCTTTTCTCCATTGAAAATGTCAGTTGGCTCATATTTCTGTAATACAATACGATCCTCATCAACAAAGATTTCCAGTGGGTCTCTCTCGCTTACGCCAAGAGTTCTTCTTAATTCGATTGGAAGTGTGATACGGCCAAGCTCATCAAGTTTTCTAACTATACCTGTACTTTTCATATGTCTACTCCTTTGGATATTATTTACAAGCAAATATTACTTGTAGATATTGTATAAAATAACACTTACATACGTTAAAGTCAACTTAAAATCTTAATGTCATATAGCACAATTTTAATCTAGGCAAAATGACATGATAAAAAAATGTAAAATGTAAATATATGTTAATATGGAAATATTAAGTTAAAAAATAGGAATATATAGAAACAAACACATGTTTATACATGGAAAATGTAAAAAAATGAAATAAAATCACCAATTATGTCCTAAATATTTCCTTAAAATTAGTAAATTAATTTTACCATCTGTTTTTCATTATATACTTAAAAACTAACAAAAAAATCTATACTGTGTAAAAATAATGAAATAAAACAATCTTTGAAGGAGATAAAAGATATAAAAATCTGTTGAAATGTTAATGAATTCATATCTATTAACAAAAGATCATAATTTTGAGGATAAAACGATACATCTTAGAAAAAAAAATAACAGAAATAACCATTACAAAAATAAACTATTATGGGAAAAAATTTAATTTCATAAATTAATGCTACTTGCATATAAATAACAAGTAAAGTGTTAGTAATAAAGTTTCTGTAGTATTTTTTTTCTTTGAGAGGGGATATGACTTATTCTTAATTATTTATGGGCGTTTATGATTGTTCTGGGAATAGGTGTAGCAGTTGTCACCGGAAATGTGGATGGAGTTAGTAATGCTACCTTGACCTCAGCGAAAGATGCGATTACCTTATGTATTACTATGTTGGGAATCATGTCAATGTGGACGGGACTGATGCAAGTAGCTAAATCTGTATGTATTATTGATCGATTAACAAAAATTCTAAAGCCGGTTCTTCGCCTCCTCTTTCCAGATATACCAAGAGACCATGTAGTGAATGAGTATATAGCATCTAATATGATTGCCAATATACTTGGGCTTGGTTGGGCAGCTACACCAATGGGATTAAAAGCAATGAAGGAACTGAAGACATTAAATCATGATAATGAAGTGGCCAGTTGTGATATGTGCACGTTCCTTATTATTAATATTTCTTCTCTTCAGCTGATTCCCGTTAATATTATTGCCTACCGCTCTCAGTACCAATCTATAAAACCGACGGAGATCCTGGCTGCCGCCATTGTAACAACTATTTTTTCGACTTTAGTCGGTGTAGTATTTTCGATTGTAGCAAGAAAGCGTAGCAGATATCATTAAAAGAAAGGATGTATGTCATGGGTTTTTTGCTGTACATATCTGATTATATTATGCCATTTATTTTCTTTGTGGTAATCGGATATGGCCTTCTGTGCAAGGCTCCTGTTTATGACGATTTTATTAAAGGGGCAAAAGATGGCCTTAAGGTGACAGTTGAGATTGTTCCTACTTTGGTTGGTCTCATGGTGGCAATAGGGATATTACGGGCATCTGGAGCACTTAATATTCTATCAGACTGCTTGTCACCTGTCCTAGAGAAAGTATTCTTCCCAGCTCAGTTAGTTCCATTAGTGGTTATAAAAATGTTCTCCAGTTCAGCAGCAACCTCATTACTTCTGGATATCTTTAAGGAATATGGCCCTGATTCTTATCTTGGTAGGTTGGCAAGTATTATGATGAGCTGTACGGAAACTATTTTTTATACGATGAGTGTATACTTTATGATTGCTGGCGTAAGAAAGAGTCGATATACCTTACTGGGAGCTCTTATTGCTACCATGTCAGGTGTAATTGCCAGTGTGATTGTGTGCAATATGGTGTTCTAGAATTAAAAGATCAATGTTTCTAGACGAAATTTATCAAAAATCAGTGATTAACGTCAAAAAAGATGCATTTTAAGGAGAAAAAATATTGAAGGAAATTAAAGTATTTGATAAACTAGAGATATAAAGATATTAAATTACAAAAGATAAACATAATTAAAATTACATCCAGATACAGGAGGAAAACAGAGATGGATAGAATACGTAATGCATTTGAGGACAGGAAAGCATTTATAGCATATTTGACAGCAGGAGACCCTGACCTAAGTACAACCAAACAGTTAATACTTGCAATGGAACAGACAGGTGTTGATATGGTAGAGATAGGGATGCCATATGAAAATATCTCTGTAGAGGTTGAAGATTTAATTTCTTCTAACAAACGGGCAATAGATGCAGGAATAAAGACAGAAGATGTCTTTGAAATGATAAATGATATTAGAAAATCAGTTCGAATTCCCATGATTATCTTGGCATATTTAGAGACAATCAAGGAATATGGTATTAGTCGTTTTATGAGAAAATGCAAGGAAGTCGATATTGATGGACTTGTGGTTCCTAATCTAGTGTTTGAAGAGAGACATGAAATCTCAAGAGATTGTGATTTATTTGGTGTAAGATTAATCTCAGTGGTTAATCCAGGTTCCCGTGATAAAATTGCAAACATTGCCAAAGGAGCAAAAGGATTTGTATACTGTGAGGCAGACAAATTAAGTAATGGGAAGGACAGCCAAATCGATCATAGAGAAATTGTTGCCACTATTCGTGCGAATGCCAATGTGCCTTGTGCTATGGGCTTTGGAGTTAATACTCCTGATCAGGCAAAGACTATGGCCAGAATATCAGATGGAGTGGTTATTGGCAGTGGTATAGTGAAAGCAATCGCTCTGTATGGAAAGGACTGTATTAGACCTGTAACAGATTATGTAAGAACCATGAAAGCGGCTCTTCGACAAGCATAATTATTTATAACAGATAGAAATCGTAGGATTCTTATTTATATAACCTTAATTCCCAAAATGAAAGTAAGGGTAAAGTGATATAAATAAGAATCTATTTTTATACTTAAAATTAGTTGGTTAATATGATTATTGAGAAACCAGTTGTTATATGATAACATACAAATATTAACATTCAAAAGTCTAAATGATTTAATGGAGAGGGAACGGATGAAAGATATACTGGTAATTGAAGATGATTGGGAATTAGGAACCATTCTCTGTGACTTTCTTACAAGAGATGGATATACTCTATGCCATGCTGATTCGGGAGAAGAGGGATTACAAAGACTGGATGAGGAAGAATTTAAGATGGTACTTTTAGATCTAATGCTCCCTGGAATTGATGGTTATGCCATATGTGAAAAAGTAAGACAGACATCCAACATTCCAATTGTTATACTCAGTGCAAAAGTGGAAAAGAAGGATAAAATAGCAATTCTTACACTTGGGGCGGATGACTATGTGGAAAAGCCATATGATATGGATGTATTATTAGCCAAGGTGAAAGCATTATTTAGAAGGAATTATGGACTTGCAGAGGAGAAAGAACTGTTAATAGATGGAGACATCACCATAAATCTCACCTCAACTACTGTATATAAGCAAGGGGAGCCACTTTTTATGACCAATAAAGAATACGAACTCTTAGTACTCTTTCTCAGAAATAAAGGGAAAACTCTCCGTAAGGAATGGATATTTAATCAAATCTGGGGAACTGACTGTTTTAGTGAATTCTCAACACTAACCGTACATATTAATAAGCTGAGAGAGAAAATAGAGAGATATCCTAAGAAACCATTAAAAATACAGACAGTTTGGGGAGTAGGGTACAAATATGAAGCAGATTAAGAGGATTATGATAGTACTAACAGTAATTGTACTTGTAGCAATTGCAGTAATATGCCTCAATTTTAAAAAGGATAAAACGATGTTTAATCAAGATTACTTGGTTGAGGTCAATCGAATCTACCAAGAAATTCAGAAGTATACAGAGCAGCATACTAAAGAGATGGGGAGAATGGATTTATCTAAACAGGACTTTATTACCGGTAGAGGATATCATCAAGTACAAGCACTTTCCTACTGGAAAGAAGGTGAGGAGAATCAGAAAGAGTTTTTTGAGGGAAAAGGAGCTCTTAGAAATAGTCAAAGTTATCTTTTGCCACTTTCTCTAATGGATACTGGTTATAGTTTTGTGAGATTTGAATATATGAAAACAGAAGAGACCTACTCTTCTGTTCAGTTGGTTCTTATATTGGTTTTAATAGTAATGTGGCTTATCACAATGATTGTGTTGAGTTATGTACGATATCATATTCTACGACCATTTCATAAGCTAGAACAATTGCCCTATGAACTGTCAAAGGGCCATCTCTCCAATATATTAAAAGAGAATAAGTACCGCTATTTTGGAAAGTTTTTGTGGGGAATGGATGTCCTACGAGAAACCCTTAAGCAGAATCAATCTAGACAGCTTAAGTTGGAGAAAGAGAAGAAAATGTTGATTCTTTCGGTATCTCATGATGTTAAGACACCTTTAAGTTCCATCTACTTATATATTAAGGCCCTTAAAGAGGGCTTATACGGCGTGGAAAAGCAGCAGGAAGTCTACCTTAAGCTACAACAAAAAGCGGAACAGATTGAAGAATTTGTTGCAGAGATAGAAAAAATGTCCACACAAGACTTATTTAAGTTTTCTGTGGATGTAACGAATTGTTACATAAAAGATATGATAGAACCTATTGAGAAGATATATAAAGAAAAATTTGCCCTCAATCATACACGATTTATGATTGAGAAGTATCCCAATAAATTAGTAAAGGCAGACAAAGACAGAGTAGTCGAAGTGATGGAGAATATATTAGAGAATGCCATGAAATATGGAGATGGAAAAGATATTACCATATCATCCACAGAGGAAGAGTACTGTCTGTTGATAACGATTAAAAATTCAGGAACCCCTGTGGAAGAAAAAGAATATAACCATCTTTTTGAAAGCTTTTGGCGTGGTGGAAATGCAGGACATCATAAAGGAAGTGGCCTGGGCCTGTACATATGTAAAGAGTTAATGACTAAGATGGGTGGAGAGATATATGCCACAAAAGGAGAGAATAGTATGAGTTTTACTCTTGTTTTAAGAGAGGAGTAAAGACGGAATAATATTTTATGTAAATAATTAAATAATTTTAGGATTATTTAATAATTAGCACTTTATAATGCATAGTAGAAAAAGGAAAGGGAGAGAGCGTATGTTTTTTAAAGTGTTAAAAAAAGATTTTAAACGTAAAAAAACCATGAATATTCTTCTTTTACTATTCATAACATTTACGGCAACACTGCTAGGAGCCAGTATTAATATGCTGTCTACTAACAGTACAATCCTCCATAAATATATGGATGTGGCAAAAGTCACAGATTTTTTTGCAGTTACTCATTATTCAGAGGACAATTTAGCTAAGGCCAATGAATGGTTATCCACAAGTAAGAATATTAAAGAGTATTCTACGCAAACCGCAATTCTACTGATGCAAAAGGATATTATGCTTCCTGATGGAAAAGACCCCATGGATACTAATTCAGCCATGTTGATACAAAGTGCACCAAATAGAAAAAACTTGTTATTTGACGAAGAGAATCAACCCTTAGTTGTCAATGTAGGTGAAATAGCCATTCCCTATTATATAGCGAATCGAACTAATCTTGCCATTGGGGATAAGGTTGAGGTTAATATAGAAGGAAGGATGAGAGAATTTACGATCTCTCATTATGTGAAGGATGCTTTAATGGGATCCTATATGATGAACATTAAAAGATGGATTATCAATGAGGAAGACTTCCAATTCTATTGTACAGAGAAGGCAACCCAATTTACTACTATAAGTGTTAATCAAGTAGAGGATGCCGAAAAAAATACAGTAGCAAGAGAATATAGTCAACTTAACTTCCCGTCCGTCTTCAGCATAGATAAAAGTGTTATAGAGTTGTCTTACATAATGAATTCCATGATTGCTGGAATAATTATGGTAGTGAGTTTTCTATTGATTTTAATATCCTTTTTAATGCTTCGTTTTACCATTGTATTCACTCTACAGGAGGATTATAAGGAAATTGGTATTATGAAGGCTATAGGGATAAAAAACCATTCCATACAAAGTATTTATATGGTGAAATATCTTGCAATTGGTCTCATTGGAGGAACCACTGGATACCTGTTAAGCCTGCTTGTAGGAGCTACTCTTATTAACACAAATTGTAGTGAAATGGTAACCGAGAAAACCGGATTATGGAACCTTCCAAGCTTTTTAGGAGTAGCAGTAATTATTGTACTTACTTTAGGATTTTGCAGATTATGTACAAGAAAAGTAAATAAATTATCTGCGATAACAGCAATCCGCGGAGGATCTACCGGAGAAAGATATCATAAGAATAAAAAAATATATTTAAAAAGATGGAAAATAAGGCCTTCTACCTTTTTGGCTGTTAGTGATCTACTCCATAGTGGGAAAAAACACATTGCCCTGTTCTTGTCCTTTGTCTTAGGAACCATGGTACTAATTATCACCTTGAACCTTACGAATACCATGAAGTCTCCAGCGCTATTGGACATTTTTGGCTATGCGGAGTTTGATTTTGTTGTAACGCCTCCAGATACCAATAAGATTATGTTTAATTATTCTACAGAAGAGTTGTTATCTTATGTAGATGAGTTGGAAAAGAATTATAAGGATAACTCCATTCCGGTAGAGCTTTTTACTGAGGTCAGTTATATGTGTAAAATATATAAAGGGGATCCTTCCGATAGTAGAAGTGTACATAGCCGCAAAAGTTATGGGATTGATGCCAAGGAGTATAACATGTTGGAAGGCACCTCTCCAAAACTAGCAAATGAAGTGGCCATTACCAGGGTTGTAGCGGACTATTTTAACGTAAGAATTGGAGATAGGCTTAACATTCGAGTAGGAGATAATCTGGGTGAGTATATCATTAGCGGCATTTATAGTTCCATGATGAATGTAGGAGAAAGCATAAGATTACCACAAGAGGCCAGCTATGAACTGAAAGGAATTTCTAGTCTTACCATTATGGGAAGATATAGAGGAAGTGAGAAGCAGGAGAACTACCTGTCACAGATGAGAAATATTACTCCAAATAATGAAATAGAGGCCCCAGAGGACCATATTCAAAAAATGATGGGAAATATCAGTGACACTTTAGACCGGGTTACTGTAGGAATACTGTTTCTAGTTGTATGCATTAACTTTTTAATTACAACTATGGTTTGTAAATTGATTGTAACCAAAGAGACTCCAGACATAGCTGTATTAAAAAGCACAGGCTTTATGAACAGAAGTATACGTGCCTGGCAGATTAAGAGAATGACAATATTGTTACTGATTGCTATCTTGATGGGAACTGTATTCGCCAATCTGCTTGGAGGGCCTGTGGGAAACTATATATTTAATACTTTTGGGGCTTTTAATATCACACTAGTAGTAAAACCTCTTCAAATATATATCATATATCCTGGAATCATTTTAATTGTTACGCTAGTAGCTACTTACTTAGGAACGTTAGATATTAGAAAGATTCAAGTAAGGGAATTAAATAATCAAGAATAAGAAAGGTAGGGTATCCCATGGAAACAGTATTACAAGCAAAGGACTTATGTAAAACATATATTATAAATAAAAAACAAAACCATGTACTAAGGAATATTAATTTTGAATTAGGAAAAGGAGAATATGTAGCAGTGATGGGCCCAAGTGGATCCGGTAAATCGACTCTACTTTATACCATTAGTGGTATGGATGATATGACAGAAGGACAGGTTGAATTTCTTGGACAGAAAATCAATGGCCTAAAACAGAACGAATTGTCAGATCTTCGATTAAATGCAATGGGTTTTGTATTTCAACAGATGCATATGTTAAGGAACCTAACCGTATATGATAATATTATAGTATCTGCCTATCAGTCAAAACGGGGTAAAACAAGGAAACAAAGAGAAGTCATTAATCGTCGGGCAAGTGAGTTAATGAGAAAAATGGACATAATGGATATCGCAAATCAGGATATTACAGAGGTGTCAGGGGGACAGCTGCAACGAGCTTGCATATGTCGTGCCTTAATTAATGATCCAAAGATACTGTTTGCTGACGAACCTACGGGAGCTCTGAATTCTAAAGCAAGTAACGAAGTGATGGCAGAGTTGACCAGACTGAACAAGGAGGGAATGACAATTCTTCTGATTACCCATGATATTAAGGTGGCGGCAAGAACGGATAAGATTTTGTATCTAGTGGATGGTAACATTGAAGGACAGTGCCAGTTAGGAAAGTTTACAGAGGATTCTAGCCGAAGAGAACGTGAAAATAAATTAAGTAATTGGTTATTGGAAATGGGTTGGTAGGAAGAATGTAATAGACATAAATAGAAACACCGAAAACCTGCAAAAGCATACCATTTATGTGGGTTCTCGGTGTTCTATAAGCTGGTTCTTATACGCAATTCTATTTGACAAAAATTGAGGTTGCTACTATTTTTTGTTATTATTTTTTTCCTGAAGCCACTGATCCAGATAGGTATTCATAATATTAAACTGGGTAGGTCCCATGTTTAGAAAAAAAGTATGAAAATCTTTTAATGAAAAGTTATCGCCCAAAGTCTCTTGAGCTTTATTTTTCATTTCACAAATCTCAATATATCCAAGAGTATATTTTAAATAATTGGTGGGTTCTGCCACAATTGCATTATAAATCTTGGTAATAGTCCCTTCATCAGCAATTCCAAGTCCTGTGAGATAGTCTTTGGTTCTCTCGTAATCCCATCCGTTATAATTTATTCCAACATCTATTGTGGAGTAAATGCATAAGGTAGCCACAAGATTTTGCTGCAATAGCTCAGCCAGATTCTTATTTAGTCCGGCAAGAGCATAGGAATAACACTCCACATAGGTTGCCCAGCCTTCCGCATAACCCCCGAAATCTAGAACACTTCGAAGTAGGCTAGGAAGCTGTTGCTGGTAGTAAACCGTCTGGTACAGATGACCAGGATATCCTTCATGGGCAATGGTAGTAAAGATGGCAGACATATCATTTTTTGGGCTCTTGTTGATATATACCATGTTTTCACTGGTGTTGTCGATTGGAGGAGTAAGGTAAAAGGCAGGGCTCATGTATTCCTCCAAGGATTTGTCAACATACTTAATCGTGTAATTAACAGGAGAAATAGCTGGAAAATCCGTTTTAATAGCATCCTTGAGATAGTCCATTATGGCTGCCGGATCAGTAAGACGGTAGTCTGGGGCATTCATACTCTCTATGACAGACTGATCACTGGCAGCAATTTTTTGCATCTTCTGCATGGAAGAAGTCAGGTAGTTGCCTAATAGTGTCTGAATATCATCTATGGAACGGTAGGATCCTATATTTTCTTTTACTAAATATTCAAAATACTTCTTACCATCTTCATAATTACATAGCCCGCCCTTATTCTTACCGGTGCCCTTTAGGGCGGTAAGAGTGGAGATGAGCTTTTCATAAGCTGGTATTACATGATTTTTTATTGAGGACTTATTTTCCTCTATGTAAGCGGAGCGCTGTCCCTCATCCTTTACAACACCATCTAGGCGCCCAGCAAAGGTAGTAATTAGGTAATTATCATCAGCATTAGATATAAATTCTTTACACTGACTTATGATGTCATCGGCATTGGCGTCACTCATAAACAGACCTTTTTCAGACTTTTCTTTCTCAAAAGTGCATACTTGATCAAAATATTCATCTGTATGAGATAGAAGTTTGAGATAGTCTTTTACATTCTGCTCTTTGTAAAAATGATACTCAGCAAGTAGGACTGGAAGTTGAGTCTGAAGACCGATGGTTGGACTTAAAACTTCGCGAAGATAGTAAAAATCTCCTGTAGAAGCTTCATTTTCCAATAGCTGCTTTAAAATATCGTAGGTGAGTTGCTGACTTTTGGTAAGCTGGTCTTTGTCAAAACCATTCACTGTTTCCAGAAAGTCCTCCACTGCTTCAGTATCTGCATCCAAGGCCTCCTTTGTGTAGGTGCCGAAGGTTGGTTCGTAATTTTTAATATTGTAATTATCTGGATTAGCCAAAGTGTAATTTAGGGTAATGCTGTCTTTAGTTACGGAATAATTAAATACCTCATCAGTGAAGACGTCGAACTTGGCCTGATAAGTGTATGCATCCTCTGATGAACTAGAATTCTGACTCTTATTTGTTTTACTGCTATTGCAGCAGACACAGGTAAGCAGAATTAGCACCATGAGGATGGAGAGAAGACGCCTTTTCATATATATCCCCCTTTGTAAATATGTTTCATGTATTAATTCATTATAATAATAACTTTGTAAAAATATGAGTTAAAAATGAACAAGGTATAAAACAATAGTAACATAGACTTTCGTTAAATAATAGCAAAATATCTCCTTGACAAACACTTTTGGATAAGAGTACACTACAAGTATATGAAAAAAGCGATGAAAAGAAGAGTAGGTAATAGACTTATCACAGAGAATCCCAGGATGCTGAGAAGGGAATATGAGGAAGTTACTGAACATGGCCTTGGAGCTGCGCACCGACGATAAAGGAACATTTATTTAGGCTGCGACGGGTTCACCCGTTATAGTGAACGCCATTGTAGGATGGTGGATAAGGCTTATACTGCAAAGTATAGGTGAATTAAAGTGGTAACACGGGAACTCTCGTCTTTAAGTAATTAAAGGCGCTTTTTTTTTGCGAAGAACTCGGGGCAAAAGAAACCATATCCCATAATAAAACCCAGGTTACCCTCAAACAATAACCATAATAACCTACACGAAAGTATAAATAATTTAGAAAGAGAGATGAAATTATGTCAAAGAAACCATATTACATTACAACTGCAATTGCATACACTTCAGGAAAGCCTCATATTGGAAATACCTATGAGATAGTGTTGGCAGATGCCATTGCCCGTTACAAGAGAGCTGAGGGCTATGATGTATTTTTCCAGACAGGAACGGATGAACACGGACAGAAGATCGAGGAGAAAGCTGCGGCTGCAGGAGTGTCTCCTAAGGAATTTGTAGATGGAGTTGCCGGTGAAATCAAAAGAATTTGGGACTTAATGAATACTTCTTACGACAAGTTTATTCGTACGACCAACGAGGATCATTGTCTCCAGGTTCAAAAAATCTTTAAAAAGTTGTATGATCAAGGAGATATCTACAAGGGATACTATGAAGGAATGTACTGCACTCCATGTGAGTCTTTCTTTACACCATCCCAACTAGTAGATGGGAAATGTCCGGATTGTGGTAGAGAATGCCATGTGGCCAAGGAGGAAGCTTATTTCTTAAAGCTTAGCAAGTATGCAGATCGCTTGGTGGAGCATATTAATACACATCCTGAGTTTATTCAACCAGAATCACGTAAAAACGAGATGATGAATAATTTTATTTTACCGGGACTACAGGATCTTTGTGTATCCAGAACCTCAGTAAAATGGGGCATTCCAGTAAATTTTGATGACAGACATGTAATCTACATCTGGGTAGATGCTTTAAGCAACTACATCACCGGTATCGGATATGATGGAGATGGTAACCATAGTGAACAGTATAAGAAATTCTGGCCAGCAGATTTACATTTGATTGGCAAGGATATTCTTCGTTTCCATACCATTTACTGGCCTATTATCCTGATGGCCTTGGGCGAACCACTTCCTAAGCAGGTATTTGGTCATCCTTGGTTGTTACAGGGAGATGGCAAAATGAGTAAGTCCAAGGGTAATATCATCTATGCAGATACATTGGTGGATTTCTTCGGGGTGGATGCAGTACGCTATTTCGTACTTCATGAGATGCCATTTGATAATGATGGTGTCATTTCATGGGAGCTTATGGTAGAGAGAATGAACTCTGAACTTGCAAATACTCTTGGAAACCTTGTAAACCGTACAATTTCTATGTCTAATAAATATTTTGATGGTGTTGTGAACAATACTAATGTATGTGAGCCGGTAGATGAGGAATTGAAGGAATTTACTTTAGAAGCACCTAAGAAGGTGGCAGCAAAGATGGATAAATTACGAGTAGCGGATGCCATTACTGAGATCTTCAACTTGTTCAAACGCTGTAATAAATATATTGATGAAACCATGCCTTGGGCATTAGCTAAGGAAGAGGACAAAAAACCTCGTTTGGAGACAGTATTATATAATTTAGTAGAGAGTATAACCGTAGGAGCTTCCTTGCTGGTATCCTTCATGCCGGATACTGCCGAAAGGATTACAAAGCAGTTAAATACTACCGTCAGAAATCTGGAAGAAATGAAGGAATATGGCAAGTATCCATCCGGCAATAAAGTGGTGGAAAAACCGGAAATTCTATTTGCAAGGTTGGATGTTAACGAAGTGATGGAAAAAGTGAATGAGATGAAAGCAAAAGAGCAACTTCCTGAAGAGAAGAAGGAAGAGGGACCTGTCATCGACATTGAACCTAAGGAAGAGATTACATTTGATGATTTTGGTAAAATGCAGTTCCAAGTTGGCGAAATCATCAAATGTGAGGAGGTACCAAAATCTAAGAAATTACTTGTTTCTCAAGTGAAAATCGGTTCCCAGGTGAAGCAGATTGTATCAGGTATTAAGGCACACTATTCACCAGAGGAAATGGTAGGAAAAAAGGTTATGGTTTTAGTAAACTTAAAACCAGCTAAGCTTGCAGGAGTATTAAGTGAGGGTATGCTACTTTGCGCAGAGGATGAAAAAGGTGAGTTGTCACTAATGACACCTGAAAAACCAATGCCTTCAGGGGCTGAAATCTGTTAATATAGGGTTTATAAATTGCCGAAAACAGAAAATTTGTTTTCGGCAATTTTGTGACGAAATTTGTTTAGTGATTCCAACTAAAACATATTCTTATGTCTAAAAAACATGAATACAGGTATAATACATAATGAAAAATTAAAATTGATAGGTAGTATTTTTGAAAGCTTTATAATAAATGGAGGTTTATTATGGCACTTGCTTGGGTGAGATCTTAAGAATACTACCTATCGTACTATTATTGTATGTGATTTTGCAAATGCAATACTAGAAAAAACCGCATCATATGGTAGTTAACGTAGTAATATACAAATAGTAATAGTTTTTTGCATGGTTAAAATTCAGTACTCTATCAGAATCGACCTTCGCTTGTGCTTGCTTAATTTATGAAAATAAGTTAATATAAGCCATGAAATAGTTAGGAGGCACAAATGAGCAGGATAATAGATACACATTCCCATTATGATGATGAACAGTATGATCATGACAGAAGTGAGATTTTAGGGAAATTGTGGAATAACAATATAGAGTTTATAGTAAATGTAGGTTCTTCTATGGATAGCTCCAGGACAACCTATGTATTAACAAAAGAATATGATAAAGTGTATGGAGCAATTGGTGTTCATCCTAATGAAACAGCGGAGCTGACAGAGGAAGACTTAGATTGGTTACGTGAGAAAAGTAAGAACCCTAAGATTGTGGCAATCGGAGAGATTGGACTTGATTACTATTGGGATGAACCAGATCGTGTAATCCAGAAAAAATGGTTTAGAAGGCAGTTGGAGCTAGCCCGCGAAGTAAAGCTTCCAGTAATCATACACAGCAGGGATGCTGCACAGGATACATTAGATATCATGAAGGAAGCTAATTGTCAGGAGATTGGTGGTGTTATTCACTGTTTCTCATATGGAGTTGAAATTGCAAGAGAGTACTTAAATCGTGGCTTTTACTTAGGAATCGGTGGAGTTCTAACTTTTAAAAATGCCAAAAAATTAAAAGAAGTGGTGGAATACGCGCCAATAGATCGTCTAGTGTTAGAAACAGATTGTCCGTATTTGGCACCAGTGCCACATAGAGG
>JAEYPA010000182.1 GCA_023411225.1 Bacillota bacterium | reverse complement strand
CCATTAAAGCTAATGGCATAGGCTTTTTTTCCTAACACCATACTGGCAACCCCATAATCGTGAGTAACTACAATATCTCCTGGTTCTGTACGATTAAAAAGTGCCAAATCTGCAGCGTCAGGAGCCTTGCTGACTTGTATAATAGAGGAGTAGTTGGAATAAAGTTCGTGACTAGTATCAATAATCATATATACTTCAATCCCAAATCCTTTGGCTACTTCCTCAATAATGTCTTTTACAGGACAAGCGTCCGCATCCACTAATATTTTCATACATTTTCCTATCTTATTTATCAAATTGCAACAAGGAAACTTCCTTATTATATCTTATGCAATAAATAGGGAAAAGTTATTCAACTGGCATCTCCGAGGCTGGTACCTTTTTTACTCCACAGAAGAAGATACCTATCAAAATAGGAAGGTAGTAGGTAATGAGTCTCCACAGAATTAAGGCTACTGCAATCAAACTTGGATTGATAATAAAGATACCAAATAGTAGATAAAAGCTACCTTCTGCTCCACCAGATGCTCCAGGAAGAGGAACAAAGGAGGAAATCATTAATACAAATGCGCTGGCTGCAACCATAGACAGGATAGAGCCAACTTGTACGCCTAACGCCATACAAATACAAAATGGAATAAAGAAGAAAGCAGTAAGCTGGGCACAGGATACAACAACAGCTTGGAACAACACTTTCTTTTGTTTTAATAATTGTTTGAAGCCATCATGAAAGCCGGTTATCTGTTGCTTAGCACCTTGTAAGGACTTCTCTTTATGCTTAATAATATGAAGCTTTGATAGTAGGACAATAATCCCATTTACCAATCTAGTGGTAAAACGAGGAAGGAAACCTACTAGAATCAAGCCAACAACTACGGCAATATTTACTAAAAAACCTACTCCGATTAAAGCTGCTAATTTACCACTGCGCTCATAGAAGAAGCGGTAACGGACAAATAACAGGATGGTGGAGTACACAATTAAGGATACTTGATATACAATAAATTTCATCAGCAGGATACTGGAAGCTTCTCCTACCATAAAGGATTCTCTAGTCAGATAGTATAATTGCATTGGCTGACCACCACTTTGAAATGGGGTCAGGTTGTTAAATAATAACCCAACCATTGTAGTCTTAAATGCTTTTAAGAAAGAAAGTTTACGGCGGATACTGTTAGCAGTACAATATAAAACTCCACTTTCTAAGATGCAGTAGAAGAGCATACATAATAGAGCAAGTAAAATCCACTTCTTATTAGATGCAACTACAATATCATACAATTCTCTTATGTCAAATTTCCAAAGAATAATACCTGTAACTGCACAGGCAGCAATTATAATAATTACTAAATTCATTTTCTTAGATTTCATAATAAATCCTTACCCCTAATCCCTCTCGTTTTAATACTAACTTCATTTTCTTAGTGCTCTACGTTTTTCTTTATGCTTTTTAAAACGAATGGCTCTTTTATAGAACTTATCCCACATTTTAGCTACATTGTCACGGCCATAAAAGGCTTTTCCGCGTTTCGACATTTCCACGGCATTGTCATAAAAATTAGAATCCAGTTGTAGTTTGCGAAGGATGTCTATAAATTCCTTGTTGTCGTCTGCCTTAAGATAAAAGTCAAATAGTATATTTTTATATAAGTCCAAATCCCGAAGAAGCATAGGTACATTACAGTTCATGGCCTCTAATACAGTCATTGGAAATAGCTCATTATAGGATGGTAAAAACATAACATCTGCCAGGTTGTAGACTTCATTCATCTTCTCCCGGTCAATGATGCCAAGGAAGCTTACATTCTTTGGAGGATTCTCCTTAATCTTCTTGATTTCTTCATAACCATCAGTAATGACACCAAAGGAAAAACCACCAGCCCAAACAAATTGAATATCTGGCATTTTTTTTGCAATGTCTATAAAATCCAACAGGCCTTTTCTCATCTGAAGTTGTCCAACACCCAATACAGTAAATCTGTTCTCAGGAAGGCCATACTCTTTTCTAAGAGCTGCCTTGCTATGACTTGTGATAGGAAAGAACTGCTTGGAGGACACATAGTTCGGAATGTAAGTCACTCGCTTTGGATTGATACCATACTCAGCAAGCTTCATTATAAACCATGGATTAACAGTTACCAAGAGATCCATTGATTTGTAAAAACGCATTACATACCAGTAAAATAGAATCTTGGCGAACTTAGGGAGTTTAATACTATCATCAAGGGTTTCTGGAATAAAATGTACATACCCAACAGCGACACCCTTTCTCTTAGCCTTAGGAATGGTAAGAAAGAACTCAGGATTAATGCTGTGATAGTGGGTAATGTCTCCCATAGTAAAACTGTTAATATCTATTTTATACTGATCGGACAGTTCTTCTTTGACCAAAGCAACCTGTTCTAAGTAAGCAGATCCAACGCCCTGTCCTTTTACACTGTCTGCATGTGATAACATATTAATTGTATACATAGTAATGCCTCCTCTATGTGATATTCTACAATAGACTTTGCCATGAGACAACTGACTTAGAAGAACTGTAAGAAAATTTTAAGTTTCTTTAAAAAAAAGAAGAATTTTAATTGTATTGTGCTATAATAAAACAATAATTTGTGTAGCAATACAATAATCTGAGTGTCACTAAGGAGTATATTATGACAAATCTATTGGTAAGAATGTTTGTGAAAAATTCTGAAGATGTACAGAATAGGCAAGTTCGAACCCAGTATGGAATTCTTGCTAGTATAGTAGGCATCATTTGTAACATCATTTTATTTGCTGTAAAAGCAGTCATAGGTCTTATTATTGGAAGTATTTCAGTTACCGCGGATGCATTTAACAACTTGTCGGATGCAGCCTCCAGTATCATTAGCTTTGTAGGAGTCAAAATAGCCAATCGACCTGCTGATAGGGAGCACCCTTTTGGGCATGGTCGATATGAATATATTGCAGCCCTTATTGTAGCGTTTTTAGTATTTGAAGTAGGAGTAACCTGTTTTAAAAGTGCCATCGATAAGGTGTTTCATCCTCAGGCGGTGGAGTTTAAACTGGTTCTTGTTATTATTTTAGGATTATCCATTCTAGTAAAGGTATGGTTGGGTTTCTTTAACCGTAAGCTTGGCAACCGGATTAATTCCAGTGTTATGAAAGCCACATCAGCAGATGCTTTTGGAGATGTTCTAATTACCTCAGCTACAGTCATTTCCATTTTGGTAGGTTATTTAACCAATTTAAGAATTGATGGGTATATGGGTCTGTTAGTGTCTCTACTTGTCCTGTATGCTGGTTTTGCAATTGCTAAGGATACCTTAGAACCATTAATTGGGGAGGCAGTAACTCCAGAAACTTATACTTTATTAACCAAGAAGGTTGAAAGTTATGAGGGGATTGTAGGCAGTCATGACTTAATTGTGCACAATTATGGACCATCTAATACAATGGCTACCATTCATGCAGAAGTACCAAGTGATATGAATATTGAGACAGCTCATGATTTAATCGATGGAATTGAAAGGGATGTGCTCAGGGAATTAGATATCTTTCTGGTAATCCATATGGATCCTCTGGAGGTTAATAATCAAGTGGTAAATGACTTAAAGGCCAAAGTGAAGGACCTTCTTGCTTCTGTTGATCCTCAGGCTTCCTTACATGATTTTCGTATGGTAAATGGAGAGAATCACATCAATATCATTTTTGATTTGGTTATGCCACATAATTACTCGGTAGAGCAGGAGCAAAAGCTGATGTTAGACATCAATGAGAAAATCTGTGCCTTAGATAAAAGGTATCAATGTGTTATTACACCGGAACATAGTTTTATAGCAATGGAGGACAAGGGATGATTATTGACATGCATACTCACATCTGGCCAGAGAAAATTGCGGTCAGGACTGTGGAAAAACTAGAAAATGTGGGACAGGTTAAAGCTTATACAAATGGAACCGTGGAGGGGTTGCAAGCTTCCATGGAAAGAGCAGGGGTAGATTACAGTGTAGTACTACCAGTGGTAACAAAGCCGGAACAATATGATACTGTAACGGCTTTTGCAGAGGAGATCAATGTCAGAGATAACCTGATTTCTTTTGGAGGAATCCATCCAAAGGATTCGGCTTACAAAGAACATCTTAGAAATATAAAAGAAAAAGGCCTGCCAGGGGTGAAGATTCATCCCGATTATCAGGAGACCTTTTTTGATGATATCGAGTATTTACGTATCATTGACTATGCACTGGAACAGGATCTTATTATCTCGGCTCATGCAGGGATAGATATTGGGTTACCAAATCCTATACATTGTACGCCAGAGAGAGTCCTAAGAGTTTATAAAGAATTAAAACTTGAGGATAATGTGGATAATAAATTGATTCTGGCACATACCGGTGGATTTGGCTGCTGGCAGCAGGTGTTAGACTTACTTGCAGGCCTCAAACTATACTTTGATATCAGCTATACAATTCCGTTTTTGTCAAAGGATTTATTGGTGCAGATTGTAAAAACTCATGGTAGTGACAGAATGATGTTTGGAACAGATTCTCCTTGGGGAGACCAGACTGATACCATTGAAGCGGTAAAGGCACTACCACTTACTGATTTGGAGAAAGAGAATCTATTATCTAATACAGCCAGAATGCTTTTGTCTCTATAGAGTTGCAACTAGTAATGTTCTATTTTTTCTGCAATCTCAAGACCTTTTGGTGTTACTGCTAAGCCACCTTCTGCAGTTTCTCTAATGGAAGGAGGCATAGCTGTACCTACAGCCCGCATGGCATCAAATACCTGGTCACAAGGGATGGCACTTAACACTCCACTTAATGCCATATCAGCACTAACAATGGAATTCACTGCGCCTGCAGCATTACGTTTGATACAAGGCACTTCAACTAACCCCGCTACCGGATCACAGGCGAGTCCCATCAAATTCTTTAGGGCTATAGCGGCTGCATGACAGCAGGCTTCAGCACTTCCTCCCATTAGGTAACAGGCTCCTGCAGCGGCCATGGAAGAGGCAGAGCCAATCTCAGCCTGACATCCACCTTCCGCGCCGGAGATAAATGCCCGATTGACAATAACCTGGCCAATTCCAGCTACTACATATAAACCTTTTATCATATGTTCATAGGGCAGTTTACGATGGTGCTCCATGCTTAGGAAGACAGCAGGAACTACTCCACAGGAACCGGCAGTAGGAGCGGCCACAATCCGTTTCATGCAGGCATTGGATTCTGTTATTTTTAAGGCAGTAGCAATAATCTCAGCCATAAAGGAGTCGCCAATTAAAATGCCCTTTTTTGACGCCTTTTCTACTTTTTCGCCGTCTCCTCCTGACATTCCACTTTTGGAACGAAGCTTTCCGTCATAGTGTTTCTTTGATAGATGCATAGCATCATATAATTCTTTCATTTTTTCTATGGAATCTTCTTTTGTAACGCATCTTTCTATCATATCTTGTTTTAATACAGCTTCATAGAAATCGCAGTGATCCTTATTACATATTTCTAATATCTCCTCAACTGATTGAAAACTCATTTTTTCCTCCTCTTAGTCATCCTGCAAGCTTAGATATGTGATTTTATGAATGCCTGGAAAATGGGAGAGCTGTTCAATAGCCTCTGTTGGAACTTCCTGGTCACATTCTATAATCATGACAGCTCTTCCACCACGATTGTCACGGTAAAGTTGCATAGTACCAATATTTACGTCACATTTGGCCAGTACGGAAGAGACCTCTGTCACATGGCCTGGCAAGTCATCGTTATGCACAAGTAAAGTAGGGTAATCCCCACCAAAGTTAGCTGCCAGATCATCGATGCTACAAATCTTGATTATGCCACCTCCCAGAGAGGAGCCTATGACCGTAAGCTCCGTTGTTTTCTTTCCTGTTAGCACAAGTTGACAGCTGTTTGGGTGCACCCCTTTTAATACTATCGGGTGAAAAATAAACTTCATTCCAGCTTTCTTAGCATAGTCATAACTGTCTGGAATCCTGATATCATCCGGCTTCATACCAAGTAAGCCAGCCACTATTGCCCGGTCTGTTCCATGGCCCTGGGCTGTTTTTAAAAATGATCCATGTAGGTAGATGGAGGCTTTTGTTACAGGTTCCCCAAGAAGTTGTCTGGCTATATAGCCTATTCGGCAGGCGCCTGCAGTGTGGGAACTGGATGGTCCCACCATGATTGGTCCTAATATATCATATATATTCATAATTCATCCTCGCATTTAAAAATTATGGTGTATTAGCCTTATATTCATGATATTATTATTACTATTTTTTTAGTAAATAATAATACTTTATCCGAATACTAATGAGTATTACAGAATATAACGATATATTATGTGAAAAATATGTGTACAATATGTTTATTTGACATAATTTAGACAATTTGTGTTTGTATAATTCACAATATAGGTTTAAAATTGATAATATGAAATAATAACAGATAACAGGAGGGGGATTGATTCAAGGTGAAGAGAGTCAGGCAGATTGTATTTATAGCAGTGTTTTGTCTTGTGGGTTGCGCTTTTTTTGCACCGGCACAGAATGTACAGGCTGCATCAAAAAAGGTAACTAGAATCTCCATAACTAATGTAATTAACAGCAAAAGGACTATGACAAGAGGAAGTATATTGAGTTTGAAGGCTTCCATTGCACCGTCCAATGCTACATATAAAAAGTTAAAATGGACAAGTTCTAAGCCATCTGTAGCCTATGTAAACCAAAAAGGTAAAGTGACAGCCAGAAGAAATGGTACAACAGTTATTACCGCTACTGCAAGAGACGGAAGTAAGAAGAAGGTTTCTGTTAAGATTACGGTAGGAACAAAGGTAAGTAAGGTTAGTGTAAAAGCATCTAATAATCATCTTTTTATTGGGAAGACCTTACAGTTAAAGACGACTGTATCACCATCTAAGGCAAGTAACAAAGCTTTGGTATATAGCTCATCTAATGAGAAGATAGCAACAGTATCCAGTAAAGGTGTTGTGAAAGCAGTAGGGCTTCCTGCCGGAAAAAGTAGTGCATCAGTAACCATTAAGGTGAAGGCGGCGGATGGAAGTGGAAAATATACCACGTATAAGATTAATGTGCTTCGACCAGTAGCAGCCATAACGACAAGGACTTCGAAGATTGTAGCTTTACCAGGGAAAAAAGTGGCTGGTTCCTTTAATGCAAGTCCAAGTACCGCATATAAGAAAACCCTAACTTATAAGTCTTCCAATCCAAATGTGGCTACCGTTAATGCAAGCGGTGTTATTCAGACACTTGCATTAGGAAGCGCCAAGATAACAGCCAGTTCTACAGACGGAACGGGTGTTAAGAAGAACATAACAGTAGATGTAGTAAAGACACTTACTACTATTGCAGTACCAACTACCGTTCAGAAATTAGTAGTAAAAGAGTCATATGAGTTAAACCCAGTGGTAGCCCCTATTGAGGTGGCAAATTTAGGTCTTACCTTTGCCTCAAGTGATACAAGCGTTCTTACAGTATCTTCCACCGGAGTTGTAAAAGCGTTAAAAGCCGGCAATGCTTCTGTATATGTAAGGACAAAGGATGCTGTAGGAACTACAGCTACTGTGAAGTTTAATGTAAAAAATTATTCAGATATTAAATATACTAAGAATCAATTTGTTGCTCATATGGGAAGTTGTGCCGTGGCACCTGAAAATACCATTCCAGCCTATAAGATAGCGGGTGAAAGCGGTAAGTATATGGGGGTTGAATGTGATGTACACGAAACTAAGGATGGAGTACTGGTACTAATTCATGACAATACAATTGATAGGACGACCAACCAATCTGGTTCCGTCAGTAGCCTTACCTATGAAGAGCTTCAAAAAGCAACAATAAACAGTGGAAGTAACCATACTCTTTATCAAGGGCTCACCATTCCGACCTTAAAGGATTACTTATATATATGTAAGATTTATGGAGTGAGACCAGTTCTTCACATAAAGAGCTTAAGCAGTACAGGTTATCAAAAGGTAGTGGATTTGCTTAATGAAGTAGGTATAAAAAATAGGGCAATTATCACAGGTGGGCTTAATCCTATGAAGAAATTCAAAAGTATTGACTCAACTCTTGATATCTACTGGCTATGTTATATGACTGATTCAAACATTGAGACAGCAAAGGGATTAGGTATTAATATGAATGTTCCTATTGATTCTAATGTGACTCAAACTAGAATTGAACAAGCTCATGCAAAAGGTTTAAGAGTAGGAGCATATACGGTAACTGCAAATGATATGGAAAGAGCAAAGAGATTGTTTAATAAAGGAATTGATTTTGTTACAACCAATATGTATGACAAAATAGAATTATAGCATATTAAAGGGCGTATACTTCCAGGACTGATGTCCAAGAAGGGTTACGCCCTTATTACGTGATAACATCAAACCGTACTGGTATGATAGAATTCAACAAGATGATAAGTCTATGAAATAAAAAAACTCACAACCACCTGGTTGTGAGTTATATACTGGGCTAGCAGGATTCGAACCTGCAGATACTGGAATCAGAATCCAGGGCCTTACCATTTGGCGATAGCCCATCAGCAAAATTTATTATATACGAAGCATAAGAAAAATGCAAGCACCAATTATTAAATTGTTTAAATTGTACACAATTGTATACACAAGACGTGATATCTCTATTAATACTTTACATTTTTATTTTGCGATGATAAAATCTATATGGTAACTGTGTTGGATTATTCCATATATTGTTGTGAGAAACTATATTGGGTAATTCTTAATATATTACAAGGAGGATAAAATATAATGGCTAGGAAAAGAAAAACTATGGATGGTAATACCGCTGCAGCTCATGTTTCTTATGCATTTACAGAAGTAGCAGCAATCTATCCAATTACCCCATCATCACCTATGGCTGATTATACTGACATGTGGGCTACCCAAGGAAGGAAGAATATCTTTGGTCAGCCTGTTCTCTTAACAGAGATGCAGTCAGAAGGTGGAGCAGCCGGTGCAGTACACGGTTCTCTTCAAGCAGGAGCTTTGACCACTACTTATACTGCATCTCAGGGACTTTTACTTATGATACCTAATATGTATAAGATGGCAGGAGAATTATTACCAAGTGTAATTCATGTATCTGCCCGTGCTGTGGCTTCCCATGCACTTTCCATTTTTGGAGATCACTCTGATGTGTATGCATGTCGTCAAACCGGATATGCTATGCTGTGTGCAAGCAATGTTCAGGAAACCATGGATTTAGGAGCAGTAGCGCATCTAGCAGCAATAAAGGGAAGAGTTCCATTTTTACACTTCTTTGATGGCTTTAGAACTTCCCATGAAATTCAAAAAATCGAAGTTTGGGATTATGATGAATTAGCAGAGATGGTAGATATGGATGCGATAGATGAATTCCGTCGACGTGCCCTTAATCCTGAGCATCCTGTGATTCGTGGAACAGCCCAGAATCCAGATGTATTCTTCCAGTCAAGAGAAGCATCCAATACATATTATAATGCAATACCTGCTATCGTTGAAGACTATATGGAGCAGGTAAATAAGCGAATTGGCACAGATTATGGTTTGTTTAATTACTATGGTGCCAAAGATGCAGAGAGAGTAATTATTGCAATGGGATCTGTTTGTGATACCATTGAAGAAACCATTGATTATCTTTTGGCAGCTGGTGAGAAGGTGGGCTTAATCAAAGTTCGTCTGTATCGTCCGTTTAGTGCTAAGCATCTGTTATCAGTAATTCCAGAAACAGTAAAGAGTATTAGTGTATTAGACCGTACAAAGGAACCAGGAGCACTTGGAGAGCCATTATATATGGACGTTGTTGCTTCCTTAAGAGGTTCTCAGTTTAAGGATACGCCTGTATTCAGTGGACGCTATGGTCTAGGTTCTAAAGATACTACTTCTGCTGACATTATAGCAGTTTACCGTAATGAGGAGAAGGAAAGATTTACTATTGGTATTGTAGATGATGTTACTAATTTGTCATTACCAAGAAAAGAGAATCCAGATACTACACCAAAGAGTACGATTAGCTGTAAATTCTGGGGATTAGGCTCAGATGGTACCGTAGGTGCTAATAAGAACTCTATAAAGATCATAGGTGATCATACTGATTTAAACGTACAGGCTTATTTTGACTATGATTCAAAGAAATCAGGTGGTGTTACCATTTCTCATCTACGTTTTGGTAAAGACCCAATTAAAGCAACCTATTTGATTAATAAGGCTGACTTTGTTGCTTGTCATACCCCTGCTTATGTTCATAAATATAACATGGTTCAGGACTTAAAGGATGGAGGTATCTTCCTATTAAACTGTAATTGGTCACAGGAAGAATTAGATACCCATTTACCTGGACAGGTGAAAAAATATATCGCTGACCACAAGATTAAATTCTATACCATTGATGGATTCAAGATTGGTAGGGAAACTGGTTTAGGTGGCAGAATCAATACTGTACTCCAATCTGCTTTCTTCCAGTTAGCTAACATTATTCCGGCAGACCAAGCCATTCAGTATATGAAGGATGCAGCTACTGCCTCCTATAGCGCTAAGGGGGAAGATATTGTTAAGATGAACCATGCAGCTATTGATGCTGGATGTAAGGCAATTGTTGAGATTAAGGTACCTGAATCCTGGTCTGATTGTAAATACGAAGATTTACATGAGAAGGCAACTAGTGGAAGAGAAGATGTTGTGAAATATGTTAATACCATTCAGGCAGCTGTCAACTCCCAGACAGGAAATGATCTTCCAGTCTCTGCCTTTACTGAGTATGCAGATGGAACCATTCCAAGCGGCTCTGCTGCTTATGAGAAACGTGGGGTTGCAATTGACGTACCAACCTGGAATCCAGACAATTGTATCCAGTGTAATTTCTGTTCCTACGTATGTCCTCATGCAGTAATTCGTCCTGTTGTCTTAGATGAAGAAGCAGCAAAGAATGCTCCTGAGTATCCAACCCTTCCAATGACAGGTCTTCCTGATTATAAATTTGCTATGACAGTATCTGTAATGGATTGTACCGGTTGTGGTTCTTGTGCTAATGTATGTCCTGGTAAGAGAGGTAGCAAGGCATTAACTATGCAACCAATCGAAACTCGACTTGCTTCCCAGCCAATGGCAGATTATGCAGCTACTCTGACAACTCCTGCTCCTGTATTTGAGAAATTTAAGGAGACTAGTGTCAAGGGAAGTCAGTTTAAGCAGTCCTTAATGTAATTCTCCGGTGCCTGTGCAGGTTGTGGAGAGACTCCATATGCAAGATTAATAACCCAGTTATTTGGTGATAGGATGTATATTGCCAATGCAACAGGATGTTCCTCTATCTGGGGTGGATCTTCACCTGCATCTCCATATACGGTAAACAAGAAGGGTAGAGGTCCTGCTTGGGCAAATTCCTTATTTGAGGATAATGCTGAATATGGTTATGGTATGTCTATGGCCCAGAAGGCTTTAAGAGCCCGCGTTCTGCAATCTGCAGAAAGACTTCTTGAGGTAGCTGAGAAAGACAACGTTAAGGCTGCATTAGAGAAGTATCTTGCAACAAAGGACTCCTCTGCTGAAAATGGTCCTGCTACAGACGCTATGCTTGCGGCATTAGAGGCATGTGATTGTGACAATACAGACAGAGAGTACATCTTAAAGAATAAAGATTTTGCTTCTAAGAAATCCCAATGGATCCTTGGTGGTGACGGTTGGGCATACGATATCGGTTTTGGTGGATTAGATCATGTACTGGCTTCTGGCGCGGATGTAAATATTTTAGTATTTGATACAGAAGTATATTCTAATACGGGCGGACAGTCCTCTAAGGCAACACAGACTGGTGCTATTGCGCAGTTTGCTGCCGCTGGTAAAGAAATTAAGAAGAAAGACCTTGCTGGTATTGCCATGAGCTATGGTTATGTCTATGTGGCACAGATTGCCCAAGGAGCTGATTATAACCAGTGCATTAAAGCGTTTGTTGAAGCTGAAAGCTATCCAGGACCATCCATTATCATCGCCTATGCTCCATGTATCTCCCATGGCATCAAGGGTGGAATGACAGTTGCGCAGACAGAAGAAAAGAACGCTGTTCTAAGTGGTTACTGGAATCTGTTCCGTTTTGACCCACGACTTGAAGAAGAAGGCAAGAATCCATTCCAGTTAGACTCTAAGGCTCCAAGCACAAGTTATCAAGACTTCTTAAAGAATGAGGTTCGTTATAACAGACTTGCTAGAACTAACCCAGAGAGAGCCAAAGAATTATTTGAGGCTGCTGAAAAGGAAGCACTGAAGAGATATGAGGCATTAGTTAAAAAATCTCAGTAAATAAATCACAATAATAGAAATAGTGATTAGATAAGTGAGCCTCCCTATAGGATGAACAGGTTGCAATGCCTACATTTTATAGGGAGGCTTTTCATTTGTGTCTATTACATCAATGGGGGAACGATAGAATATAGTGTCTAGATTCTGAAGAAAATGTGAAGAATGGAGTAAATGAGTCTATTATGCTTGACAGTAAATCACCAAATAAGTAAACTTATAGCAGATTGAACAAGAGTTATCTATCATTTTAGGTGATAGAAGGAGGAGAAGGATGGTAACATTATATATAGTTATTCCATGTTATAATGAAGAGGAAGTACTTCCGGAAACTTCCAAACGCTTAAAGGAAAAGTTGACAGCGTTAGTAGGGGATGGGAAAATTACAAAGAAGAGCAGGATTGTATTTGTAGATGATGGATCAAAGGATAGAACATGGGAAATGATTGATGAACTTCATGAGCAGGACGAACTATTTTCTGGAGTGAAGCTTTCTAGAAACCGTGGACATCAGAATGCTCTTTTAGCAGGATTAAGCACAGTTTCCGGCCTTGCTGACGCTTATATCTCTATGGATGCTGACTTACAGGATGATATCAATGCTATAGATGGTTTCCTTGAGGAATTTGCAAAAGGTTATGAAGTGGTATACGGAGTACGAAGTGCTAGAAAGAAGGATACCTTCTTTAAAAAGTTTACTGCTGAATTTTTCTATAAAATGATGAACAGAATGGGAGCAGAGGTGGTCTTTAATCATGCTGATTATCGACTACTTAGTGACCGCGCTTTAAAAGGGCTACTAGAATTTAAGGAAGTAAATCTATTCCTAAGAGGAATCGTTCCTATGGTGGGCTATAAGAGTTCTAAGGTATATTACGAAAGAAATGAACGTTTTGCAGGGGAAAGTAAGTACCCTCTTAAGAAAATGATAGCATTTGCAACCCAGGGAATTACCTCTCTTAGTATCAAACCAATTCGTATGATAATAACACTGGGGTTTGTAACTTTCCTTATTAGTATTGCCATGCTAATTTACTTTTTAGCTAGGCACTTTACCGGTAATACTGTAAGTGGTTGGACAAGTATCATCGTCTCTATCTGGGCATTGGGTGGCCTGCAACTGTTAGCAATTGGTGTTATCGGTGAGTATATTGGTAAAGTATACTTGGAGACCAAGAACAGACCAAGATTTATTGTAGACCAATTCCTGAATACAGACAAACAGGAAGATTAGAAACAGGAGGAACCTAGATGTACGACTATCTCATTGTTGGAGCTGGATTATTTGGAGCAGTTTTTGCTCATGAGGCCAGCAAACAGGGAAAGACTTGCCTGGTGATAGAGAAACGTGACCATATAGCAGGGAATATCTATACAGAGGAAGTAAATGGGATACAGGTCCATCGTTATGGTGCTCATATCTTCCATACTGATAATAAGAAAGTATGGGACTATGTAAATGGATTCGTAGAGTTTAACCGTTTTACCAACTCACCAATGGCTAATTATAAAGGAAAATTGTATAATCTTCCTTTTAACATGAATACCTTTTATGCTCTTTGGGGAGTTACCACCCCTGAAGAGGCGAAGGAGAAGATTCTAGAACAGAGAAGACAGGCGCCAGAGAAACCTGCTAATCTGGAAGAACAGGCTATCAGCCTTGT
Organism: Bacillota bacterium; assembly: GCA_023411225.1. GTDB lineage: Bacteria > Bacillota > Clostridia > Lachnospirales > Lachnospiraceae > KM106-2. The sequence goes on along the minus strand of JAEYPA010000182.1, from coordinate 3,538 downwards.
TGGTAAGGACATCTATGAGAAACTGATTAAGGGCTATACCGAGAAACAGTGGGGAAGACCATGTAGAGAACTTCCGGCTTTTATTATTCGAAGACTTCCCGTCCGTTATACATTTGATAACAATTATTTTAATGACCGTTACCAGGGTATCCCTGAAGAGGGTTATACCAAGTTGGTAGAGAGGTTGCTGGAAGGCATTGAGGTACAGCTTGGTAAGAATTATTATGATAACAAGGACTATTATAATTCCATAGCTAATAAGGTTATCTTTACGGGAGCAATCGATCAGTATTATGACTATTGCTTTGGAGAACTGGAATATCGAAGTCTACAATTTTCCACAGAGATCAGACCAGTAGACAATTATCAAGGTAACGCAGTGGTGAATTACACAGAATATAAGATTCCCTACACCAGAATTATTGAACACAAGTTTTTTAACTATGTGGAGACGGATAGTACCATTATTACTAAGGAATATCCTAAGGCCTGGGAAAGTGGGGATGAGCCTTATTATCCTATCAATGATGATAGAAACAATGCTTTATATGAGAAATATCATGCATTGGCAACAAAAGAGGAAAAAGTGCATTTTTGTGGTCGGCTTGGAGATTACCGATATTATGATATGCATCATGTAGTGGAGAAGGCACTTAATCTTGCTGAAACAGAATGTAAATTAGAATAAGGGAAAGTTGGGATTTAGATTGAAAAAGTTATATCAATTTGGTATGAGTATTTATAAAAAATACCGAGAACAGATCAGTTATCTCTTTTTTGGGGGATGTACAACCTTAGTAAATCTAGCAACTTATTTCTTGGTGACCAGATTAACCGGAGTCGGAGAGTCTTTGGCTACAGTAATCGGACAGATACTGTCTATTACCTTTGCCTATGTGACAAATAAAATATGGGTATTTGAAAGTAAGACCAACAGTATCAAGGAGTTGCTTCGTGAAATGGTATCCTTTTATGGATGTCGTGCTGTCACCTTCTTTCTAGATCTTTTTGTTGTGACGAAACTATTCATTGAGATATTAGGATATCCGGATGTTTCAGTGAAAATTATTGGTAATATTGTGATTATTCTTCTAAATTATGTATTTAGCAAGTTATGGATTTTTAGTAAGAAAAATGAGTGACTTTATCAGTCATATTAAGTATAATATTAAATTGAGATAACAAAGAGGAAATTGTAGAATGATAGGTTTTAGAATAAAACAGATAATCAAAATGTCTTTTCAAAATGTAATCCTACCTATTTGCTACTGGTTTCACAGTAGAGGTAAAATCAATGAAAAGCTAGTGGTCTTTGCAGATGCACATCATGATACCATTCCTTATAGTATGGAAGAAATATATGAGCAGGTAAAGAAACTGGATGTACAGATAGTGGAATGCTGTACCAATTATAAAACCAATTCTGCCATTTCTGTGTTTAAAAGTATGTTTCACTTCATGAGGGTTTATGGAAAAGCGAAGTATGTGTTTATCTGTGATAATTTCTTACCGGTAACATCCTGCAATAAACGTAAAGAGACTGAAGTGATTCAGCTTTGGCATGCGGGAGGAATCCTGAAGAAATTTGGTTATGATACAGAGAGAGATATTCCCAAGTATTATAAAGGGAATGTATATAAGAATTATACTTTAGTAACGGTAAGCGCAGAATGCTGCCGTGATGTGTATATCAGTGCCATGAAGACGGCTCCGGATCATGTAAAGGCTACCGGATTAAGTCGTACAGATCGCTTCTTCTCTAGGGATTACTTGGAGCAATGTAGAAGAGAATTCTATGAGTTATACCCAGAGGCTCAAGGTAAGAAACTTGTATTATGGGCTCCAACCTTTCGAGGTAATGCTACCAACCCTGAACTGGTTGGATTGGAAGAAATCAGCCAGTTACAAAATGAACTGGGAGAGGAATGGTATGTGCTGATTAAGGTACATCCTCATATGGACAACATTAGAAAAATATCCAATTGTGAAATTCAGACGGAACGACTATTGCCTGTGATTGATGTTCTGATTTCCGATTACTCTTCTGTAATATACGATTATATATTATTAGAGAAACCTCTTGTATTATATGTACCGGATTTGCAGTATTATATTGATAATGATCAATTATATATTGATTTTAATGAAATGCCGGGTATAATAGTGAAAGAGTATAAAGAGTTAGTAAAAAGTGTTATGATTGAATATTTGCAAAACAATCTGGAGAAAATGAGGATATTTAGGGAGACCTATATGCAGGCATGCGATGGACATGCTACAGAGCGGATATTGAAAACTATTTCTTTATATAAAGACGTATAACAAAATATTAATTAACAACAAAGGAGGATATTTATGGTTTCAGCAATGATTTTTGCAGGTGGAGTTGGAGAACGAATGAAATCGGCAGATATTCCAAAACAATTTCTGGAAATTGAAGGAAAACCTATTATTATTATGACGTTGGAGCACTTTTCCAATCATCCTGAGGTAGATGCGATTGTAGTATCCTGTATTGCATCCTGGATTGATGAATTAAAGAAGCTTATTAAGAAGTTCAACATTAATAAGGTAGTGGATATTGTTCCTGGTGGAGCGAATGGTCATCAGTCCATACACAATGGCCTGGTTCGTGTACAGGAGTATTCCAAGCCAGAAGATATTGTACTGATTTGTGATGGTGTTCGTCCAATCTTAACAGAAGAACTAATCTCAAGCTGTATTGCAGATACAAAGAAATATCAGTCAGCGGTACCTGTAACTCCAAGTATTGACTCTGTATTATATAGTGAAGATGGAATTATGTGTGGTAAGAGCTTTGTAAGAAGCACTACTTATATCACTCAGGCTCCTCAGGGCTATACTATGGAGAGAATTATGTGGGCACATGCAGAAGCAGAACGCAGAGGAATTGAAAGTCCTACCTCTTCCAGTGAGCTTCTAATTGAATTAGGAGAACAGGTGCACATCTTTACAGGAATCCGTGATAACATCAAAGTAACAACTCCTGAAGACCTTCATGTACTCCGTGCCACAGAGTATTATACCCATTTTAAAAACTTTGCGAAGGAAGAATTAAAATATGGAATATAAGGTAAAGGAAACAGTACCTAAGCACATATATAAAGATGTAGAGCAGATAGCTAACACTTCGCTTCCATGGGAAAAGCTTAAGAATAAGACCCTTATGATAACTGGAGCTAATGGATTCATTAGTTACTACCTAGTAGCAGCTATAATGTTACGTAATGATTTGTATCAGGATAATATCAAGGTCATTGGTATTGTACGTAGCACGGCCAAGGCAGAGAAAAAGTTTGGGGACCTTGCAAAGCGTCAAGATATAAAGCTTGTAGTGCAGGACATCTGTGACAGCATTAGGCTGGAGGAGCCTGTGGATTATGTGATCCATGCTGCTAGTCATGCTAGTGCTTATTATTTTGAAAATGACCCAGTAGGAACTATTGATGCCAATCTTTCAGGTACCAGTAATGTGCTTAAATTTGCAAAAGAGAAAGGGACAGAGGCAACTCTGTTC
>JAEYPA010000157.1 GCA_023411225.1 Bacillota bacterium | reverse complement strand
ATTCATATGTGGGTGTCTCCTTTTGAACGATGATTTTATTAACCTGCCAGTTAACAATCATTATTCTATGGGTGACACTCATTTTTTGCAAACCCGTAATTTGTTACTTAACAGGAATGCTCCTATTTTGCACATGGATATTCATTGCAAAGCAATCTATATGGTTCTTCGTCCTCGTCTATGATAGGGAAGCGTCCAACGGGCGGGTTAAATCTGTTATCGCTTTCATCATCATTACACTGGCTTACCTCGCCAAGTAGCACCGGTCCAAAACCCTCATCGACTGAAAAGTCATGATAAAGGTAAGGCGGAATGGTTATACTCATTCCTGGCTCTAGTTTTATTTGTGTGCCTGCTGGAACTGTAACTGTTACTCCATCCAAATGCAATGTCACATCTGTCTCTTTATCTATTTCCTCATTTTGCTTTGAATTATATACTCGAACAAGAAGATTGCCACCAGCACGATTTATTATGTCCTCCATCTTGTTCCAGTGAAAGTGATTCGGTGAATACTGTCCCTCCTTTATGTATATTAACTTTTCTGCATATGATTTCACATACTTGTCAGGGCATTTGACATTTCCATTTCTTAAAGTCACCAGAGAAAAACCCACTTTATCAAAATTATCCAAGCCGTAATCCGTGATGTCCCATCCTAGCATATTTTCTCTGATTTCATCATATTCATGTCCTAAGTTCATCCACTGTTCTGGAGTGAAACCACAGAAAGGTGGTAGTGAAATCTTATATGTTTCTATCATTTGCTCCATTTCTTTTAATGCCTTATTAATATCGCTTCGTTTCATTTTACCTCCATGATTCACTTTCTATCTACCATGAAAATGTAACTATAATCTGCTAATTGCCTTATATAACTTTAGATGAATTCATCTTGGCTATAGAAAGGTTAAGATCTCTAATTCTGGTTTATTGGTTTATAATGATAATTTATATCATTTATATGTAGTGTATAACTATTTTTTAAATTAGTAAAGGGAACACCATTCATTAACTTACTATTATTGCAGAGTTATCGAATAAATCTTAGCGCAGCTCAAAAGAGATGCAACAACTTCTATATCGCCTTTTTGTTTTTTATCTTTCCCATTAATCGGATATATGATAGAATGAATGTACATTTGGTTAAAAATAGAATTGTACTTTTACTATGCTAAAAGAAAAGGAGTAGGATAGCCATGCTATCTGGTGTAAATATGGGTAAATACATTATGGCATTGGATCAGGGAACTACTAGCTCCCGATGCATAATTTTTAATAAACAGGGTGAAATCGTATCTGAAGCGAAGAAGGAGTTTACACAGATCTATCCGGAGAGTGGATGGGTGGAACACGACCCTAATGAGATTTGGTCCTCACAGTTAGGAGTTCTTATGGAGGCCAAGGCAAGACAGGATATTGATGTGTCTGATATTGCAGCGATTGGAATTACCAACCAGAGAGAAACTACTATTGTCTGGGACAGACGTACCGGTGAACCTATATATAATGCAATTGTCTGGCAGTGTAGACGTACAGCAGATAGAATTGATGAGCTCAAGAGAGCTGGCTATGGGGATATGATTAAGGAAAAGACAGGGCTTATGGCAGATGCTTATTTTTCTGCCAGTAAGGTAGCGTGGATTCTGGATCATATAGCGGGGGCCAGAGAGGAAGCTAGACAAGGGAATCTCATGTTTGGAACCGTAGATACCTGGCTGATGTATAAGCTTTCTAAGGGGCAAATCTTTGCCACAGATTATACCAATGCCTCCAGAACTATGTTATACAACATTCACACTTTACAATGGGACCTAGAGATCTTGGATTATTTTCAGATTCCACTTTCCATGTTGCCGGAAGTGAAGCCTAGTAGTGGTATCTTTGGTTATACAGATGCTTCTTTGATGGGAGGAAAGATCCCGATTGCCGGAGTGGCAGGAGATCAGCAGGCAGCATTATTCGGTCAGTGCTGTTTTGAAGCTGGAGAGGCGAAGAATACCTATGGAACAGGTTGTTTCCTATTAATGAATACAGGAAAACAGGCCGTAGATTCTAAGAAAGGCCTTCTTACCACAATTGCTATTGGTATGGAGGATCAGGTAGAGTACGCCTTAGAGGGTAGTATTTTTATGGCGGGAGCAGCGATTCAGTGGCTTCGCGACGAACTTCATCTCATTGAGGACGCAAAGGATACCGAAGAGTATGCTAAATCAGTGAAGGACAGTAACGGTGTCTATGTGGTACCGGCCTTTACTGGAATGGGAGCTCCCTACTGGGATGCTTACGCTAGAGGAACCATATTCGGCTTATCCAGAGGCGCTAAGAAGGAGCATGTAATCCGGGCAACCCTAGAGTCTTTAGCTTATCAAACTTTGGATGTGCTTAAGACCATGGTGGAGGAGTCCCATATTACCTTAGAAAGTCTTAAGGTAGATGGTGGAGCCTGTGCTAATAATTTTATTATGCAATTTCAGGCTGACATATTAAATAAAGAGGTAGTAAGACCACAGGTAATTGAGACAACTGCGCTAGGAGCCGCCTATCTGGCAGGCTTAGCAGTGGGATACTACAAGGATAAAGAAGAAATCAAAGAAAATTGGAAGAAGCAACAGGTCTTTTATAATACTATGGATTCCGACACCAGGCGAGAGTTGGTGAAGGGCTGGCACAGGGCTGTTACAAGTACCCTGTATTGGGCAGATCTTAGATAGGACGAAAGAGCTTCTTAAGATAAGGAGTTTGACATGAGTAAGTTTACAGACAGATATATTGGGAATAGAAGTTTTTACAAAAGAATCTTGTTAATTGCAGTTCCGATGATGATACAAACTGGAATTACAAACTTTGTCAGTTTGTTAGATAATATTATGGTAGGTCGTGTGGGCACAGATCAGATGTCTGGAGTAGCTATAGCCAACCAACTGCTGTTTGTCTTTAACCTAACCATTTTTGGTGCAATTTCTGGAGCCGGAATCTTTGGAGCTCAGTTCTTTGGTAAGGGGAACCACGAGGGGGTTCGTTATGCCTTCCGATTTAAACTAATTGTCTGTGG
>JAEYPA010000132.1 GCA_023411225.1 Bacillota bacterium | reverse complement strand
CTGCAGTACCAACTCCTCCCTGGAATTCTGCTGCTTCATCCGTTAGAATATCTCCATAAAGGTTAGGTAATACCACTACCTGGAAATCCTTTCTTCTCTTCTCATCTACAAGCTTAGCGGTCATAATATCTATGTACCAGTCGTCAGCCTGAATATCTGGATAATTTTTAGCAATGCCATAGAAGGTGTCTAAGAATTTACCATCTGTAGTCTTTATGATATTAGCCTTTGTAACAGCTGTAACTCTGGTCTTACCATTTGCTTTTGCAAACTCAAATGCTGCTGTAATGATTCGTTCACAGCCCTGGCTTGTAACAACGGTAAAATCAATACCTAAATCTTCCGTTACATTAACGCCATCCTTACCTGCTGCATAACCACCTTCCGTATTCTCTCTATAAAAGGTCCAATCGATTCCCTGCTCAGGGATTCTTACAGGACGTACGTTAGCAAATAGGTCTAATTCTTTTCTCATTGCTACATTGGCAGATTCTACATTAGGCCATTCATCACCTTTTCTTGGAGTTGTAGTAGGTCCCTTAAGAATAACATCACATTGTTTTAATTCCTTCAATACATCAGTAGGAATTGCAGCCATCTCTGCAGCACGCCTTTCGATTGTTAAACCATCAATCACACGAAACTCAACCTTACCTGATTGAACTTCGTCTTTCAGAAGATACTCTAACACACGCTGTGCCTGACCAGTAATCGCAGGACCGATACCATCACCACCACAAACACCGATGACAATCTTATCTAATGCCTTGTAATCTACGAAATCACCTTGGGCTTTCATGTCTTCTACTCTTTTTAGCTGTTTTTCCAAAAGCTTCCCAAACTGTTCCTTAGCTGCTTCAATCTCTTGTTGATACATGTCTTTACCTCCAAAATCTTTTACATTTTTCTCTTTCTACACAAGTGTATCATAAGCAATAAAATCTGACTATACTTACTTTCCTTTTTTTGCATTATCTTATAGGTCAATTCCAAGTTCTTGGCAGGCATTATCTATGACTTCCAATAGCTCAGCATCGGTAATTACCGTCACACGACCTTCTTCGTACTCTTTGTCTACCCATTCCTTAACCATCGACACCAATTCACTGTTTTTATCTACTTTTTGTTCTCCTTCGAGTTTGAAGTAGCAATTAATCCAATGCGCTATTCCTGCGAGACCGGAAGTGTTGGATACAGCTACCAATGCAGGACGTTTCAAAAATTTCTCCGTATCAAATATATTATAAATTTCTTCGTTCTTTAACAACCCATCTGCATGGATACCTGCTCTTGTTACATTAAAGCTACGTCCTACAAAAGGAGTTCTACTTGGTACACGATATCCAATTTCATTCTCATAGTAATCAGCCAACTCTGTAATCACAGTCGTGTCCATTCCATCTAAGGTGCCTTTAAGCTGAGCATACTCAAATACCATTGCCTCCAGTGGTGTATTGCCAGTTCTTTCTCCAATGCCAAACAAAGAACAGTTCACCCCACATGCGCCATAGAGCCATGCAGTTGTGGAGTTTGTGACAGCTTTATAAAAATCATTATGTCCGTGCCATTCAATTAATTCAGAAGGAACACCCGCATGTGTCATCAAACCATAGATGATACCCTGTACAGAACGTGGGATAACTGCACCTGGAAAGTTTACACCATATCCCATTGTGTCACAGGCACGAATCTTAACAGGAATCTTATATTCTTCACTTAGCTTCATTAGTTCTAAACAAAATGGAATTACAAAGCCATAAATGTCAGAACGCGTAATATCCTCTAAATGACATCTTGCAGCAACTCCGGTTTCCAAGCAATCTCTTACAACACTTAAATAATGTTCCATTGCTTGTCGCCTAGTCATTTTCATCTTATAGAAGATATGATAATCTGAACAGCTTACTAGAATTCCAGTTTCCTTTAAGCCAAATTTCTTCACTAACTCAAAATCCTTTTTATTGGCACGAATCCAAGCAGTAACCTCTGGAAACTTATATCCTCTTTCTAGACATTTTTCTACTGCATCACGATCTTTTTTACTGTAAAGGAAGAATTCACTTTGACGAATTAATCCTTTTGGACCTCCAAGCTTATGTAACATATCATACATTGCAACAATTTGTTCTGTACTGTATGGAGCTCTTGACTGCTGCCCATCCCTGAAAGTAGTGTCAGTAATCCAAATCTCCTTTGGCATATTATGAGGAACAATTCTATCATTAAATGCTATCTTAGGTACTTCATTATAAGGAAATAGATTACGAAAAACATTAGGTGTTTCACAATCTACCAATGGATAAATATGCTCCTCTAATTGAAGCAGGTTATTCTGATTATTAAGATAAACTTTTCGATTTTCCATAGAGTACTCCTTTTTGAAATAATTTTTGTATTATTGTATACAATTATACATGTATTGTCAACGGAAAATTGCCATTTTTTTCAACAAGTTTTTCTATTCTCTAACCTTGTACTCCATTAACATCCTTTTCTTCCAAACGTTTTCTCCTAATTATCATTACATATAAAGTTCCAAATAAAATGAGAATACCAATAAATCCTGTTAGTATAAGCAGAACTTTATTGTGACAGAATCTAACCCAAAGGTTAGTCGTTACAAAGATATGATTGATTTGTTTGATTGTAATATTCCCTGCACTATCCTCAGCCACAACCTTAACACTCTGCTCTTTATTTGAATTTGGCAGAATAAATTGGTACAAATCATCATCTTGGTTATAATCTAATACAACGTCGTTTAGATAGATTTTCACCTTTTTAAGATCAATATTGTCACTGATTGCTATGCTTGCCTGCTTACTTGTTTCATCGTAGGCCTCACCATCTTTTATATTAGACGCAACAATGATTGGATTAGTCTTGTCTACTCCAAATACTATCTGTGCTCCCTTAGATGCTAAGTCATTTTCATTTATATTTCCTGATGTATCTTTGGAATGAACCGTAATTGTATAACGACCTTCCTCCTCGAACAAGTTTTTGTCTAACTCGTAGATATACTGGTTCCATTTCTTAGAATCCCCTGTCTGATTTACACTATAATCTTTGTCTTCGACTAAATCTGTTACCACTCCATTACGACTTAATTTTATCTGTGTATCCTCTTTGACTAGGGAGTTCACATTGGTTTCTGTAAACCTTACGTTCCCCATGGATTGCACATAGGTTCCTGTCATCATTTGAAGTTCCCTACTAAAGCTATAGACAGATCCATTTCGATTTACTGAAAATTCTACTGATTGGCTACTTTTATTTCCAGCAATATCCTCAGCGTCTATGGTAAGGGTATATAGATCATCCATAGATTTCTTATCTGGAAAACAATTCATACGAATTTGATGACCATTACTGGCTAATCCTTTAGTCTGAGTGGAGGCCTCTATTGCTTTAGTAATGATAGCTCCATTTTGAATAAGCTGGCTGATTTCATTATCCCCTTGCACTAGCTTAATACTATTGTTGTTAATTTCAAAGACTGCCTCTCCTGTCCTACTGCCAGTCAAGCTTATTTTAACCCTGTTACTTTCATAATTATCATCTAGTATGGTAATCAAAGGAGAAAATTCTCCATTGTTTGCAGATTTCTGACCTACTCCCTCTACGCGGATACTGGGATTTGTAGTATCAATACCAAATTCTGCATGTAGAGGTTGTTGTAGCCCATTGCCGGCTTTGTCACTACAAGTAACCTCTATGCTATACCAGCCATCCCTTATTAAATCCAGTGTGGATGTATGGGTATCCCCATTGGTAACAATCTCAGATGGTTGTCTACAATCTACTTCTATAGGATTATAAAGGGATCTTACACGTCTACACTTTATTTCCACTTTGGATGAATCAAGATTATGTTCTTCAATTGTTATTGTAGCAGTCTGATTTTCAGCAAAAAAAATGAGATTGCCGTTAGTTTTTTTTGTACCAGAAAAAGTTAGCTGCACCTTTGGAATTGTGGTATCAACCACAAACTCATCCTCCACCATAGTGGTAGCATTGCCTGCCATATCTTCTACTCCACCTTTGATGGAATAGGCTCCGTCATTCTCGCAGGATACTGTGGCCATATAAAGATTATTATCTGGATTAGTTGCATCTTTCTGCGCTCTCCACTGGGAAATGATACAGCCCCCAACCGAATCATTGTTTATAACAGCACTCACTTTCTTTGGATCAAAGTTCCGCTCCTTAACCAGAAGTTGTACTACTTGTCCTTTCTTAAAATACTCTTTAATTCCCGACTTACTCTGCCCAGGCACTACAACGGATACCTGAGGCTTGGTCTTATCGATACTTAAAAACATACTTTTAGAATAGTTATGGCCAGAACGATCTGTAATCCTTACGTTGACACAAATATCATTACTATTGTTGCAGACAAGAATGCCATGCTTGATAGAAGTAACCAGATTCCGATCCCTTGTTACCTCAGCCTCCTTTACTAGACCATCCACTTTTCCATTACTATCTACCATAACCCTTCCTGATTGATTATGTTTCGAATCATGTGGACTTGTAACCGTCCATTCCACCTTTTCAATTCCATTAAAATAATCCTGAGCCGTGAATGTAAGCTCAATAGTATCTCTATATAGCGGGTGACTTAACTGATCTGCATATTCTGTAGTCGGTAGGAGAAATTCTACATCGGTTGTACTAGAATTAGCCTTCACACTTTCGATAATCACCCCATAAGGTTTACTAAATTCACTTGTATAATTACCCACATAATCCTGAGCTCTGGCATAAATCTGCCCCTTAAATCCCGCAGAAAGCACGATTTCTATACCTCCATTGGTATCCGTTTCTAAAACCTTTACTTTAGATTTAACTCCTGCTTGCTCCCTCCCATAATCAATGGTATAAAAACTTATTTTATGAATTCCAGAGGATGCCTTCTGATCCATTGCCTGTATCCTAACTAAGGTTTTTCCCTCAAAATAATATCCGTAAGACTCCTTCTTTACCATTTCCACCTGCTGATAACTTTTATTTCTAGCACTAAATGTAAACTGGCCAATCCTTGGAGCCTCCTTATCTATATATATAACATGTTTTTCTTCCTTAACATTGCCACAGTAATCGGTAACTTGTACTCTAAGGTGATAACTTCCATCACTACGTGGTTGAACCTGTGAGGTGGAAATGGTATACAACGAAGGTACCCCCGGTGCCTGATTGGAAGGTATCTTGCTACCCTTATAATCCATAACAAGTAATTGATCATTTATCCAAGTACTTACATTCTTCACTCCTGACTCCCTATCTTGATAGGTTATTGAGAAGGAAATATCCTGTTTGTACCACTTTTTTCCTAAAACGTCTGTATATATAGCGGATGGATAATCTACTTGCACCTGTGGAACCTTGTCTTCCAATCGTAAGTAACTACTGGATATATCAGTATTTAGCTGAGAAATATTCATTCGGCTAGATTCATGACCTACGCCATCCTCTACCTGAAATGATATCTCCCCATAAAAAGGTTTTTTCAAGGTAAATCGATATCTTCCATGCTCCCCTAGGGTAGATGCAACCTCTTTTTTGTCCTGATACAAATGCATTCTACCAAGACCACTTGAAATACCTTCATCTTTTGCTTTTATAATAAGAACAATATCTCCATTACTACAGGTTCCATATGGCGAATTGAAAATCTGATTATTTTTAGACTTAGGAACAATACTTGCCTCTACCAAAAGAGGCTTTTTAGAATCTATTTGTACTTCTGTCTCCTGAACCTGAGATAAATTTCCTGCCTTATCAACTGCCCAAAAATAATATTTCTGATCCAACTCCAAAGGCTGTCCATTATAGTCTTTTGGGGATTGGAGAACATATTCTCCCTTGCTATTTTTATACGTAATGGAGGTTGGATTACTTCCATCCACCTTCGTACTATAATATACCTGATCTATGCCTGAATTACACTGCGTGTTTGTCTCCTCTGCTTTTAAGGAAAGAGTTATGATATCCTTGCTCCATTGCCCCTCCGGAATATTTCTGGATAGCTTTAATTCTGGTGGCTCCACATCTATCTTGGCCTCATAGACATAAGGAGATGCCGATTTATTACCGTATTGGTCATATGCCCAGATATAATAGGTCTGAATCTTATTCTCCTTTGCAGAAATAGTAAAAGTCCAAGCCGTACTCTTACTTCTTCCAGACTGCTGTTCTTCTGTCTGTTTGTCTGCATGTTGTCCCAATGTATGCTGCAAATATGCAGAATAGGAGGTGCTATAGAAAATATCTTTAATCTCTTCGTCAGCCTTTCCTGTCACCTGAAACTCTGTATTATGCCATTCTTTATCTGTACTACATTGTAGCACTGGACCCTCCATATCAAGTTTTACAGCCTCTGATAGGTTGGTAGCACAATCAATGGTCCATACATAATAACTTTCTTCAGTATGACTTTCCTGGTTCTTATATGTAATACTTAATTGTTTATCGCCTTTCTCATGCTGACTTTCATAGGTTCCTGATTCTATCTTAGCAGCACATTGCTTATATTCCTCATATGTTCCACACATAATCTGATCAATACCCGCATCGCCAGTATCTTTTGCTGTTACTGTAATGTCGATTGGTGAGATTCTTTCTTCCGTGGTAGGGTAGGTTTTGATAGAATAATTGGTTATTATAGGTGCTTCTCCATCATAGAGGAAATGGACAGGGTTGGAACAGAAAAAAGATCCATCCCTTGCTCTTATTGCTATTCTATTTAATGTTGCAGGACTAGAAATATTGAGAGTATTATTACATCGTTTAATGTTATTATCAGACTGTAGTTTTACAATAGAATAATTTGTTGCACAGTCTAAGGAAATATCTTTGTGTTTTATATATACAGTGTTATACTTTTTAGGCCAATACATGTTTTTTCTCTGATTGATGAGATTAAAATATTCCCTACAGGATGTAACTACTTCACATGGATGCTCATATACCCAAATACGTAGCTGATTATTTATGTCTTTGAAATTAAAAAAATAAGTCTTCCAATCATGTTGATCTTCTAATAGGTCTACCTTTTTTGAATATAGCCAAATATTATCTACTAATATATTCTCTGTTGAAGTTGTATACGAACATTTATACTCTGTGCATCGATCTATCTCCTGACCACTTTTAACTGGAGTGCCATTAATTATTAAATTTCCTGTTCCAGACACAATTGTAACGAGAATTCTTTCCTTTTTCAGTAGAAAGGACAAGTGCTGCACACTACTATCTATGGATAATTTATAATAGTTCTCAATGTGTTCAAAATCTTCTAATACTTCTGGAAGAAGCCTTTGTCCATCTATGTTAATTTCATTTATTAACCAAAACTCTACCGGTATTAGTTTAATCTTTAAGACTTCAGAATAATAAAAATAACAAGTATTGTTCTCCTGTGCTGTTTTGCTACAATATTCTGCCCCAGTGACTTCCAACTGATATCTCTCATCGTTTGCGATAGTTATGGTGTTACATGCCTTAAAACCTGCTTCAATACTTATATCATCTGAAAGATTCTGTATCTCTTCCTCCCAATTCTGACCTTTCGCAAATTCCTTTTTTGTTCCATTCACTGTATAGTCACTAATAAGGTTCTTATCCCTACAGTTTAATCGTACCTTAATACAAGTCTCTGCTGTTACTGATACTGAACCATTACCTGACAAAAGCAGGTTATCCCCTTCCAAAACTTCTAATTTACCCTCTCCTATATATGCTGTAGTAATAGTTACTTTCTTTGCTTCTTTCTCACCATAAACACTACCCAGAAAACAATTGACACCATACTGAAAAAGTAAATATCCCATTAATGCTATAAAAATTACCTTACTTCCCTGTGTGGCCCAATCTCTTAACCCCTTACTCACGTTATACCCTCCTTATACTCTTTTACCTCCCTTAGTATATTCGAATCGTCCTTGTCTTACTTGTTGCCCCTTCAATTGTTTTCTTTCCGATACTTTTGTAAGCACTAATCTTTATATAATATGTGGTTCTTCTCCTTCCTTTTTTGAATTGGTAGGATGTTTGTTTGGAGTTTTTTATGCTTGTAACTCTTTTATAGGTTTTCCCCTTATTCGTGGATGCATAAACCTTGTAGCCGGATGCTCCTTTTACTTTCTTCCATTTAATCATCCACCCTTTATTTTTAGATGTCCCTACTCGTCGTACGCTGGTGGTTATGACTCTATCTGGCTTTGTGGCTACCTTAAGCTTTGCTCCTTCTCCATAATAACGAATCTTGTTTATTATCTTATAAGGCTTTAGATAAAGATTATAACTAGTTCCAGAAGTTAATCTTTTCTTTCCTACAAATGTCTTTAGAGTATAAGAGTTTTTAGCTCCCATAATATCACAGATAGTTTGGTATTTCTTAGTCTTTGAATTATACCCATATAATCTATATCCTGTTACTCCTGTAACCTGCTTCCATAACAGATTTACAGAAGAAGTCGTCTGGGATTTCATCATAATTCCTTGTAAATACGATGGACGCACTATAATTCTACAGGATACCTTTTTATTACTGCATGTTGAAGTAATAATAGATGTTCCCGGTCCTACCCCTATGACCTTTCCCTTTTGATCTACAATTGCAACTTTAGTATTAGAACTCTTCCAGTTCACCTTCCAATAATTAATGTTTTTTGGGCTGGTGGTTACACTTAATTGCTTTCCATTCTTTTTACCTGGATATATCGTCATCGTCTTATTTGACAAATTCATTGATTTTAACGCTGTTGACACCGTCACTTGACAGCTAGTAGTTATACTATCATTATCTAAGGATACTGCAGTAATCACAGCCTTTCCCTCTGACAAAGCTCTTATGTTTCCTTCTCCATCCACTGTAGCGACCTTAGGATTAGAAGAATAATAGCCTACCTGTGTAATAGTAGAAGAAGCAGGAGTAACAGAGTGAGTTAATTTGAAGGAGTTATTATAATTCCAATTTAAACTAACACTAGACTGATGAATATGAATTCTTTCAATCGGTACATATTCTTTAAAAACGAGATGATTAGTACTGGCATAGCCCTGCACATCACTTCCTGGTTTTCCATATAAGATAGTACTTGGAGAAAAAACGTATGTTCCTAAACCATTAGTATCCGCAATTGCAATACCTTGATTAAGTAAACTATTATTGAAGGCATTGTCACCTATACAGATACTTTGTCTCTCTGAAAAGACACTAACCTTTGGAGAATAATCAGCAATTTGTAATTTTCTCCAATCAATCGTTGTAATCCATTTTAAATTCTTTGTATCCATAAATGCATCATTTACAATTCCCATTGTTTTCGGTGATATTCTTATTCTTTGTAACTCTGTACACCCATAAAAAGCAGAATTTTGAAGTATAGTAACACTATCAGGCAAAAATATCTCTTTTAATCCTGTACAGTTTCCAAAAGCTAAGAAGTCAATCACAGTTACTTTATAGGGTATCTCAATATCAACTAAAGAATAACACTGGCAAAAAGTAAACGGTAGAATACAAGTTATATTGTTGGATAATCTAACTTTCTTTAAATTGTGATTGTAAAAGAATACATCCACACCCATCTTTTCTACACTATCTGTCATGTACGCAGAAGCTAAATTCTCACAAGACCAAAAACACCCTCTCCCTATCTCCTTAATTCCATCTTCAATAGTAACTTTTGCAATACTCAGGTTACTGTCAAATAAAAATTCCCCCAGCCGACTTACTTTCTTCCCATCAATCTTTGCTGGTACTCTTATCTCTCCTCCAGCACCATGATATTCACACAGTTCTGCCGTCCCATCCTCCAATAACTTATACTTGTAATCTCCACTCGCAATAATTGTGGTATCCTCAGTAGTTCCGGTTTCCGCCTGAATTCCTAGCGTATACATCCAAAACACACACAGCAGAATTGCTAAACACAGAACAGCCCTTCCAACACCACCAATGGTCCGTTTATCTAATCTGTGTATTCTCTTTATACTCTTGCTTCTACACTCTCTCATGATCGTCCCCCTTTTTATATTTTGACGCCCAACATACTAATTCTCAATTGTATTCCGATACCTTTCCTCCTTTTTAACCATAGCACTAATGCCTATTCTCTCTCCAATGAACCACCACACAACTCTTTACTTCTATAAAAGGTACATTGTTAACTTTTGGTAAGATGACATTTTTATAAGGATGCTCTTCATTCTGATAGAGCAGGTCAATTGGCTCACCATTCTTCTCTAGAATATCAAATTCACTTAAGACCTCTGTTATTGCAATTTCATCCTCAATGAAATCCATAGGATCAGGTTTATTCCCTATGGG
>JAEYPA010000108.1 GCA_023411225.1 Bacillota bacterium | reverse complement strand
AAAATCTTAATTTCTTTAAAGACTAGAAATGGAATCATTATTAGTCCGCATCCAAGAGCAAAGAAATCTACAATTGCAGCTGCAAAAGTTGTACTTGATGCAGCAGTAGAAGCAGGAGCACCTAAGGGAATCGTTGGATGGATTGATATACCTAGCCTAGAAATGACCAATGAAATTATGAAGAATGCAGATATTATTCTTGCAACTGGTGGTCCAGGTATGGTTAAGTCAGCTTATTCTTCTGGAAAGCCGGCATTAGGTGTAGGTGCGGGTAATACTCCAGCCATTATCGATGAAACTGCAGATGTCTTGTTGGCTGTCAGCTCTATTATACATTCTAAAACATTTGACAATGGTATGATTTGTTCTTCTGAGCAATCTGTAATTGTTAGTGATAAGATATATGACCAGGTTAAGAAGGAGTTTATAGCAAGAGGTTGTCATGTATGTTCTCCTGAGGAGACAGAGAAGTTAAGAAAGACAATCTTAATCAATGGGGCATTAAATGCGAAGATTGTTGGTCAGAGTGCTTACAATATTGCAGCTCTAGCTGGTTTTGAAGTACCTGAAACTGCAAAGATTTTAATAGGTGAAGTTGAAAGTGTAGAATTGGATGAAGAATTTGCACATGAAAAGCTCTCTCCAGTACTGGCAATGTATAAAGCAAAATCATTTGACGATGCAATAGCAAAAGCAGAACGTCTCGTAGCAGACGGTGGATATGGTCACACTTCTTCTCTTTATATTAACGTAGGGACTGGTCAAGAAAAAGTAGAAAAGTTTAGAGATGCTATGAAGACCTGTAGAATTCTTATTAATACCCCTTCCGCTCAAGGTGGTATAGGTGACCTTTATAATTTCAAATTAGCTCCATCTCTTACATTAGGTTGTGGTTTCTGGGGTGGCAATTCAGTATCAGAAAATGTTGGAGTAAAACATTTAATTAATATAAAGACAGTCGCTGAGAGGAGAGAAAATATGCTTTGGTTTAGAGCTCCTGAAAAGGTTTATTTTAAAAAAGGCTGTTTACCTGTAGCACTTGCTGAGTTAAAGAATGTATTAAATAAAAAGAAAGTGTTTATTGTTACAGATAGCTTCCTATATAAGAATGGTTATACTAAGGTGGTAACAGATCAATTGGATAGTATGGGAATCCAGCATACCACATTCTATGATGTAGCTCCAGACCCAACATTAGCATGTGCGGTGGAAGGAACTAAGGCTATGAAAAGCTTTGAACCAGATTGCATTATTGCAGTCGGTGGTGGATCAGCCATGGATGCAGCAAAGATTATGTGGGTTATGTATGAGCACCCAGAAGTAGATTTTATGGATATGGCTATGCGATTTATGGATATCAGAAAGCGTGTTTACACCTTCCCTAAGATGGGTGAGAAAGCATACTTCATCGCGGTACCAACTTCATCAGGTACAGGTTCTGAGGTAACCCCATTTGCAGTTATTACAGATGAGAAGAGCGGAACCAAATACCCATTAGCAGATTACGAATTACTTCCTAAGATGGCAATTGTTGATGCTGACTTGATGATGAACCAACCTAAAGGTCTGACAAGTGCGTCAGGTATCGATGCTTTAACTCACGCTCTTGAAGCATACGCATCCATTATGGCTACTGACTATACGGATGGCCTTGCATTAAAAGCTATGAAGAACATCTTTAAGTATCTACCAAGTGCATATGAAAATGGAGCTGCAGATCCAATAGCCAGAGAGAAAATGGCTGATGCATCTACTTTAGCAGGTATGGCCTTTGCCAACGCATTCTTAGGAATATGTCATTCTATGGCACATAAATTAGGAGCTTTCCATCACCTTCCACATGGTGTTGCTAATGCTATCTTAATTACAGAAGTAATGAGATTTAATGCTGTTGATGTTCCAACAAAGATGGGTACCTTCTCTCAGTATCAATATCCACATTGCTTGGAGAGATATGCGGAATGCGCAGATTTCTTAGGAATTAAGGGAAAGAATGATCAAGAGAAATTAGAAAACTTTATTAAAGAAATAGAGGCTCTTAAAGAACGTGTTGGAATTAAGAAGACCATTAAAGAATATGGAGTAGATGAGAAATACTTCTTAGATACTTTAGATGATATGGTAGAGCAGGCATTTGATGATCAATGTACAGGAGCTAATCCAAGATATCCTTTAATGAAGGAAATCAAAGCAATTTACCTAAAAGCTTACTACGGTAAGTAAAAAACGTGCGAGTATTTATTAGTATAAGGAAAACGCCTTGCTACCTAATGGTGGCAGGGCGTTTTGAAAATGATAGAATTATGTATCCTTAATGGAAAAGAGCGATGACTAATGGGAAGCACCGGTCACCACTCTTTTGAAAGAAGGAAAATAAAAGAATATTAATCAAACTATTCGTATTCGACAACGTTGATCCATTTAAGAAGAAGCTCTCTCTCTTCTGGTTTTCCTTTAGCCAGTTGGGCAGCAGCAACGATAGGGAGCCATTGCTGAACATACTGCTTTGGCGTCTGACTCTTCTTGCAGAAGATGTCCATATATGCATCGGCCATGTCTTTATTGAATAGAGAAAGTAGAAGATAGGTACGGGCTACATCTGCACTGGCATTACCCTGAGAAGCATGAATCCAGTCTAATGTGTAATACTTATCTCCAGATACAATAATGTTACGAGGCTCAAAATCACCATGACATACCTTATTATGCTTTGGCATACCATCTAATCTCGTTAATAAATCATACTTAATAACATCATCAATCTCAGTTAAACTAGAAATCTGAGATTTCATCTTATCTTTTAGTTTATTTAATAAAGGGGATTTTTTAGATTGAATATTTAATTGGGTATCCACCATTTTATCTATGTACTTTTCCATGTCTCCGGGATTCTGTTGCATAACAGTAGCTAAGGTAGGTCCTTCAATATAATCCATAACAATGGCCCACTTTCCTTCAACCATAGTTACCTGCTTGATATGTGGAAGATCTAATCCTGTCAATTCAACACGAGATGTATTAAGAGCTTCTAAAAGAACATCTACTTTTGACATGTTAGAGTTAAATACCTTAACAGCTTGATCGTTGTAGCAATAAACTTGTGATGATGTTCCTGTTGCAATCAAGTTGGTTAAATCCATAATAACACTCCTCTCTATGATGTATACAATTTGTAATATAATAAAAAAATTAAAAAAGATTCGTATGAATCCACAAATATTATAACACAATTATACAAATAAGTACACATTTATATCCGATATATATATATAATAAACAATATTAATGTATATATGAAACAATATAAATATGAGAAAATAAGACAATAACTATCGACAATGATATATACATAGAATGGAAAATTAAGTATAATATAGAAAGTAATATAAATGTACTTGTAGATGGAGGGGCTTATGAGAAAATTAGAAATTAGTGCAATAAAGGGTACTGAGATACTGGCTAAAGATGTATATGGACAAAATGATATTATTCTCTTACCCGCCGGAATACATCTTAAAACGGAATACATTGAACCGCTTAAGACTATGGATATTCAATTCATATATGTAGAAGATGAGTATTCTATTGGTATTGAAGAAGGTAAAATCAGTGAAAATGAAATAAAATCGCAGTGTTTACATAAAATAAGGGATACCTTAGATCGATTTTCATTTAGCATGCCAAATCAGGCCAATCAAGTCAATCATATTGCAGAGGAAGTTATTCTAGAAGTTTTAGATAATGAGCACGTTATATACAATATAGCAGGAGTTAGACAAAGAAGTGAAGAGATTTATAGCCATAGTCTTAGTGTATGTGCGCTTTCCGTACTTTTGGCAATCCGTTTGAATCTATCTAAATCTAAAGTTATGGATGTTGCAGTAGGAAGTATTCTTCATGACATAGGTTACTCCTGTATAGATGTAAAGTTTAAAGGACATCAAAAAAAGAATTATAGCTTAAATGAATTAAAGGAAATAAAGAAGCATGTTATCTATGGTTATAATGTAGTAGAAAATGCAGAGTGGTTGTCTTCTGCCTCCAAGGAGATTATTTTATATCATCATGAGATGTGCAATGGCTCAGGCTATCCTTTTCGGTTGAATGGAGATAAGATTAAGATAGGCAGTAAGATAGTGGCTGTATGCGATTCGTTTGATAGCTTAGTCTATGGATATATGGTGAAACCAAGGAAGGTTCATGAAGCAATAGAATATATAGTCAGTCAAAGTGGCCTCAAGTTCTCACATCAGGTGGTGAAGGTTTTTAATGATTCAGTTGCAGCATTTCCTAATGGAACTATCGTACTGACGAATGAAAAAGAGCTAGGTATTGTATTAAGGCAGAACAATAGTTGTCCTACACGTCCTGTTATACGTATTATAAGGGACAAAGAGGGGAATAAATGTAATGAATGGATAGAGAAGAATCTGATGGACTATCATACGTTATTCATTATAGATACGGTAGAGAGTTTGTAGACGTCCAATTATAGGTAAAAGAATATCCCTCAAAGTAAGTAGACAAATTGCAAAATTGGTGATATAAATAGATATGCTTATTACTTATGTAGTAAAGGGGGTATTGGAGCTATGCATAGTTATCTTAGAGCAATTGGGTTTAGCCAGATGAGTAGTCAGATTGAAATGGATAAACTTATTGAGTATATATTAAACAATTCCACACATGATAAGATGGTAATGACGGATAACAGAACCATGTACGCTGAGGTGGCAAAGGAGTTTGCACAAAATATGGGAATCGCTTTACGCGGAGAATATGATGATAAAGGCGTATTTCGTTTAGAGAATTATTATCCATACTATATTGGGAAAACCATTTCCACAAAGGAAGAGGTAACTTTTAATAAAAAAGTAGATAATAATAGTTATACAGGTATGTGCGATGATATCAGGGTTGGTGTTAGCCTGATATTTTACTTGCAGAATGTGATGGAATACCTGGGGCTTCGTAACCGTAAAAGAAGTATGGGGCAGGATTTATCTGTCATGTTAACAGGTTTGTCCTTAGAGGGTAAGATTCTTCTTGGAATTGAAAAGAAGCAGAAGAGTAAGAAGAATAAAACTGTGGAAACAAAAAAGAGAAACCAGTTACTTGCTCAAGCCAGAGAAGGTAATCAGGAAGCCATAGACAGCTTAACCATAGATGATATTGATTTATATGCATCCATTAGTAAAAGAACAAAGAATGAGGATGTTTACTCCATTGTTGACAGCACTTTTGTTCCATATGGTTCTGAATCAGATAATTACTTGGTGGTTGGAACTATATTGGATTATGAGACCATTGTTAATGAGTACACGAAAGAAGAGATATACTCTATGGTAATTGATTGCAATGAACTCAAATTTGAACTTTGTATTGCAAAGAAGGATTTAGTAGGAGAACCTGCTGTTGGGAGAAGATTTAAAGGGGTCGTCTGGATGCAGGGCACTGTTAAATTTGAAGAATTGTACTAGATATCTTTAGGTTGACGAAATTGTTATCTCCGATTATAATAATTATTGTGTCTGGATTAAGTACTCTTTGATTCAGATGAAAAGAAGTTCTCATAGTTAAATGGATATAACAGGGACCTCCTAAGTCTCAGTTGCAGGTTCGATTC
The DNA here is from genome assembly GCA_023411225.1 of Bacillota bacterium. GTDB lineage: Bacteria > Bacillota > Clostridia > Lachnospirales > Lachnospiraceae > KM106-2. The sequence continues at coordinate 64,023 of JAEYPA010000108.1, read as the reverse complement.
CCGCTGGGAACGTTTTAGTGAATGCCACATCATTTGGAATTAATGGTGTGGCATTTTTTATGTATAGAAAAGCCCCCTCAAAGTTAAAGTCTGACATTTTAACCTTACGTTTAATCATTAAACAACTCATTTTTTCGTTTACTTACATTGTGAATATATGTCTTCAATACTTCCCATAATTTGCAACCCAATTTATACATTCCAATACCTATTAAAAATGATGTCAAAAAGGCTAAAATGGGATGTAATTCAACAGCACCAATAGTAATCAACACAAATGGTATATCAAAATGAAAGATAAAACCAATTAATTTGACTATCCCCAGGATTGGTGTTACAATACCGAAAAATTTTAATGAAGGTGCTAAAATCCCCAAAAATGGAATAATAATTGCACCAGAGAGACCCGTCAATCCATAAAAAGCAAAGATGGCCATAAATTTTTGGCGATTAAAACGGCTATTCTCGTATATTAAGTCACTAAGATATGCTCTTGCCATATCTTTTGGATCACCCAATTTATCAATTATTTGTTGTGGGGAAAGTCCCTCGTCTTTTTCCATTTCGATTATTTGACACTTAATTTCTTTAATAATATCAACCTTTTCAGAAGTTGATAAAGGTTTTAGGTGCCGATAAATAGAATCTAAATAGTTATCCAATGTTGAATCCATTATTCTTCTCCCTTCAAATCAGAAATAGCATTTAATAAGTTATTCCATTCTAAAGACATTCTATCTAAATATTTTTTTCCATCTTCTGTAATAGAGTAGTATTTACGAGAGGGTAATCCTTCCCTTGTATCCTGCCAAGTGGAAGTCAAAAAACCTTCCTTAAGAAGTCTCCTTAATAAAGGATAGACAGTACTTTCTTTAGCCGAAATAATTGGATATTGACTAATCTTTTGTATAAGTTCATACCCATAATAAGCTTTTTGATTCAACAAAATTAAAATGCATAAGTCAAGAGTACCGCGTTTCATCTGTGATTTCCATTCTTCTATGTCCATATTTTACCTCCTATATACATCGCACCACACAGTACTGTGTTAATCAATAGTAATCTGTAAAAATCACTCCAAGACTGTAACTTGGGAAGATGGAACAGGGGCTTAAGACAGTCTTAAAAGGACGTTTATCCTGATTAAATTACTTATTATGTATGAAATTATGTAAAAATATCAAACATATACTATATATATTAATGTATAATGTGGTACAATAGAATATTATAAGGGAAATGGGAGGAATCAGATGAAAAAGATAGCTAATATGTTTTATTCCATCTTTTTTGTAGCAGCTATAATATTTTTGGTTTACTGCTTTGCAGAATTTAGGGAAGATATAGTAACAATGATTTGTGCTACTATTGTTATGCTAATTGCAACCTTTTTATTTATTGATGTACTTGTAAGCATTTACAAAGCAGAGAAGAAGGATATATTAGAAAAGACTCAGGAAAGACAGGATGCTTTTAATAAAGAAATAAGTAAGATGATGGAAGAAATTTTAAAATATGAAAAAGCCATTTATGTTATCAATAAAAGAGAGCTTTTAGAACTCAAGAAAGAACAGTTAGATGATCAACCATCTGATACAGCTAAATTCAAAGTATTATAACATCGGGCAGGAGACTTTATGAATTATATAATTGTTGACTTGGAATGGAATCAGAGCCCACAAGGCAAAGGAAGTGAGCGTGAAAAGCTTCCCTTTGAGATTATTGAGGTTGGAGCTGTAAAAGTAAGTAGTCAGAGAAAGATTTTGGATGAATTTCACAGCTATATTAGACCTCAGGTTTATTCGGAGTTTCATTATAAAACACAAGAGCTACTAAATATTGATATAAAGGATTTGAAAAATCAGAAATACTTTTCGGAAGTAAGTAAAGAGTTTTTTAACTGGTGTGGAGACGAATATGTATTTTGCACCTGGGGTAATATGGACCTTACAGAGTTACAACGTAATCTTGCCTATTACCACCTTTTACCTCTTCTGCTAGGACCAATCCGGTATTATGATGTGCAAAAACTTTTTGCTCTACAATATGAGGGTGTAAAGAATCCTCATACCTTGGAATATGCAGTAGACTTCTTACAGATTAGGAAAAAAGAGTTCTTTCACAGTGCGATTCACGATGCCAGATATACCGCTGAAGTCTTTGTAAGACTATGGGAGGAGACACTTCGAAGTTTTTCGATTGATTGTTACCAGAATCCTAAGAATAAAGAGGAAGAAATCTATATTAAATATGATCTATATAGTAAGTATATATCCAGAGAATTCAAGACAAAGGAAGATGCCATCCAAGATAAAGATGTAGTTTCTACGGTATGTTATTTGTGTGGGAAAAGGGCAGCTAAAAGGGTCAAATGGTTTTCTAGTAATACCAAAAATTATTATTGTCTTGCATTATGTAGAAAGCATGGATATTTAAAAGGAAAATTACGTTTGAAAAAGACGGATGGGGATAAAGTATATGCGATAAAGATTCTCAAATTGGTTGATGAAGCAGAGGCAGCAGCAATACAGCTAAAACAGAAGGAAATTAAAAGAAGAAAAAAAGAGAAACGTGATAAGAAGGCAACAAATTAAGGCTAAGGATTGGAGTGGTTTCCATCCTTAGCCTTTATTGAATAAAGTTTTATTTAAACATATCATGTAACGAAGTATAGGACTTAGTGCTCTTTTTGGAGGAATACTTATTGGCCGGGCTGGTCTTTCTACGCTTATTTATGATACATAGAATAAGAACCAATATAAGAATTACAAATAGAACAAGTCCCAATGTGATTAGTATGGTAGATAAGCTAGCACCTTGATCTAAATTAAAGATGTCGGCTAGGGGCTTTTCGGTGTTTTTTTGTACCACAGGATTATTTTCCAATACATGCATGTCTTTATTTTTTGTAAAAATGATATTGTTACTTCCAACAACGGTTCCATCCAAGGTATAAGTGATAGAACCAACAATATTGTTTCCCTCTTTGATGGATATATCCTTGAAATAAGTAATCTTTTGTTTTACATTTTTCAAGTCTGCCGTATTAGGAATTATAACAGAATTGCTACCTTCAATTTTAAGAGGGGACTTGCTGCTATCATATAGATAGTTATATTTTGTAAAGAGTAGCTCTTCATCAATAAGAGGTGCATTCTTCGCCTCATCTATATTGTATACGGAGAAATTGGCAAAGCAGTAGTCCAGTAGGGAAATGGTATCTGTATATTGATTACATTTCGCATAGGAAGGTTTAGATTTCAACACAACACATATTAATTCCAGGCCGTCCTTTTTGGCAACAGTGACTAAGGTGTTACCGGCTTGATCAGTGTAACCGGTCTTTCCCGTAAGAGTATATTTATATTCATACTGAGGATAATCATTTGGGTTTATCATCTGATGTTTGTTGGTCAGATATCTGGCCTCAGATTGTTTATTGGTTGGTGGGATAACATATCTTTTAGTTCCTGCTATCGTACGATAGGTTTGATTCTTCATAGCTGCCCTAGTAATCAAGGCCATGTCATAAGCAGTGGTATAGTGTTCACTGTTATGCAATCCATGAGGATTAGTAAAATGAGTATTCTTACAGCCCAGCGCTTTCGCTTTTGCTGTCATCATCTCGGCAAACTTTGGTACACTTCCAGCTATATGTTCTCCTATGGCATTGGCAATCTCATTGGCACTCTTTAACATTAATGCATAAAGACATTGCTCCATTGTAAACTGCTCCCCAACGTCAGCCCCAATATGGGCAGCACCGGACTCAATGCCGAAGACTGCATCATGGCTACAGGTCACGGTCTCATTGAGAGAACAATTCTCCACTGCTAATAAAGCTGTCATTATTTTAGTGATACTGGCCGGATAGTGCTTGTCATTAATATTCTTAGAATATAACACCATACCGGTGGAGGCTTCCATAATAATAGCAGACTCGGCTACTACAGAAGGTCCTTTTTTAGCGTTGACTGTAAAGCTGGAAACACCAGAGACAGTATTGGTCTGTGGAGACTTCTCTTCTGTCTTCTTTGCGTCAGTAGCTGTTGTAGTAGCAGCTACTACATCTCCTACAAGAATATTCCCCAAAATAACAAACATCAATAATATGGATAGTAATTTTTTCTTTGTAAACATACGTACTCCTCTTGCTTCCATTCTTATACCTAACAGAAATAATTATAAGCCATTTTAGTAAGGCTATCAAGAATTATCTAAAAAGAATTCCTTTTTGGATAAAAAAGAAATCCCCCCATTGTCTGCGTGATATATAGCGGGCAGTGGGAGGATAGATTTCAACTATGCATTTTTGGATTGCATACGTTTAATAACCTTAAGTCTTGTGAACTCCTCACGTTCTTTCTCCTCTAGGGCATCTGTAATCTCCTTAGTGAGAGAGGTGTACATAGGAATGGTTATATTTTGAAGAGCGTTGGCTCTCTTCTGTGTCTTTTTTATATTATATGCCAAACGGTAAGCAGAGTTCTCTATACTGGATAACCGGATGGTTAACTGCTTTACCTTGTTAAACTCCTGTGTGGCCTTATCTAGGGAAATTCTTGTGTTGTAAAAAGCATAGGAAGGTGTATCGTTATGAACTTTCGACTTTACAAGAGGAATCTCTGTTCCCATAATGCTTCGGTACTTAATGGAGATAGAATCCTCAATAGGAACTGTTTGCGCTAGTTCTGCAACATTGTGAATTCCCATTTCAATATTTGCCCGTTGAAGAGCGCGATATGCGGAGCTAAAGGTAACATCAATTTCTTTTTGAATCGCTGAGGCTTCATCAATCAGTCCCATTAATTCACGGATTAGAATATTACGTTTCTTATCCATTAGCTCAAAGCCTTGTTTGGCTAAAGCCAGGGAGTTTTTTGCCAATATCAGATTACCCTTGGTAGGAAAGGTATTTGGATTCATAAACTCACCGTCCTTTAAGCTTCCTCATCGTCTGCTTCTGTCTGTTCCTCTACTTCAGCAGAATGATAGTATTTGTCAAGTATCTTGGTGTCTACACGGTCCAGTTCTTCTCTAGGAAGAATCGATAATAGGTCCCAACCAAGGTCTAAGGTTTCTTCTATGGTTCTATTATCTTCTTTGCCCTGTCCGACAAACTCCTGTTCAAAACGCTTACCAAAAGCTAAATACTTCTTATCCAGAGGAGAAAGTTCATCTTCACCAATAACACTTGCTAAGTTTCTTGCATCTCCTACATGAGCATAGGCGGAGAAAAGTTGGTTGGCAAGATCGTTGTGATCCTCTCTAGTGTAACCGGCTCCGATACTATCCTTCATCAGACGAGACAGAGAAGGAAGTACGTTGATTGGAGGATAAATAGCAGTCTGATGCAAGCTTCTCTCCAATACAATCTGACCTTCTGTAATATATCCTGTTAAGTCAGGGATAGGATGTGTAATATCATCATTAGGCATGGTTAAGATAGGAATCTGGGTTACAGAACCCTTCTTGCCTGCAACAATACCGGCACGCTCATAAATGGTAGCCAGTTCGCTGTATAAATAACCCGGATAACCTTTTCTGGAAGGAATCTCACCTTTTGAAGAGGAAACCTCACGAAGAGCCTCGGCAAAAGAGGTCATATCGGTTAAGATAACCAGGATATGCATTCCACACTCAAATGCCAGATACTCAGCAGTAGTCAAGGCTACCTTTGGAGTAATCAGACGCTCTACAACAGGATCATTTGCTAGGTTTAAAAACATAGTAACGTGGGAAGCAGCGCCACTTTCCTCAAATGCACGGCGGAAATAGTCTGCAACGTCGTGCTTTACACCCATAGCCGCAAAAACGATACCAAATTCCTCATCAGAATCATCCCCTAAGGAAGCCTGGCGAACAATCTGAGCAGCCAGTTCATCATGTGGAAGACCATTTCCGGAGAAAATAGGTAGCTTTTGTCCACGAATAAGAGTGGTTAGACAGTCAATGGCAGAGATACCTGTACGAATGTAGTTACGAGGGTACTCTCTGGATACTGGATTTAGTGGCTGACCATTTACATTACGTCTGACATCGGATACAATTGGACCTAGTTCATCAATTGGCTGTCCCAAACCATTAAAAGTACGACCTAGAATTTCAGGAGATAAGCTGATTTCCATTGGACGGCCTGTTAACTTTGTATGGGTGTTTTTTAAGGACATATCATCAGTGCCACCAAAGACCTGAATTACAGCTTTATCTTCATAGCACTCTACAATACGACCTAATTTGTTCTCTTTTCCATCAACGGTTAGTTCAACGATTTCTTCATAAGAAGCATCCTGAACTCCCTCTAAAGCAATCAGAGGGCCGCTAATCTCACTTAAGCCTAAATATTCAATAGACATTTCAGATTCCCTCCTTATGCATTTTTAGCCATGACATCGTTATAATATACATCTACAGCAGCTTTGTAATCATCAAACTTCTTTAATTCATCATTTGCTACATCATATTTGATAGAGATAATACGTTCAAAGATATCATGTTCTTTTAAAATACGCATTGGCATGCCTAGTGTAATCAACTGCTTTGATCTCTCATAGAGATAGTTAATAATTTCCATCATCTTTAACTGCTTATCCATTGGAACATAAGTATCGGATGGATGGAAGGCATTCTGCTGAACGAATCCCAGACGAATTACTCTGGCAATCTCGAGAACTAACTTCTGATCATCCGGAAGAACGTCAGCACCAATTAACTTAACAATTTCATTTAATTGATTCTCCTGTGTTAGGATACTAATCATCTGATTTCTTAAGGTTATGAAATTAGGTCCTACATTACTTAAGTACCAAGGTGCCAAATCAGTCATGTACTCAGAATAGCTTGTTAACCAGTTAATGGCTGGGAAGTGCCTTGCATATGCCAGGGATTTGTCTAGTGCCCAGAAACAACGAACAAAACGTTTGGTATTCTGTGTTACAGGTTCGGAGAAGTCACCACCCTGTGGGGAAACAGCACCGATAATAGATACGGAACCCTCTGTACCATTTAAATTTTGCATAAATCCGGCTCTTTCATAGAAAGCAGACAGACGGGAGGCCAGATAAGCTGGAAAACCTTCCTCTGCAGGCATTTCTTCCAAACGACCGGATAGCTCTCGAAGAGCTTCAGCCCAACGGGAAGTTGAGTCAGCCATGATGGCTACGTGGTAGCCCATGTCTCTATAATATTCGGCCAATGTAATACCTGTGTAAATACTAGCTTCACGGGCAGCAACGGGCATGTTTGAGGTATTGGCAATCAAAGTAGTACGATCTAACAAAAGGTTTCCAGACTTAGGATCTACCAACTCTGAGAATTCCTCCAATACGTTAGTCATCTCATTACCACGTTCACCACAACCAATGTATACAATAATATCTGCATCAGACCATTTTGCTAACTGATGCTGAGTCATTGTCTTACCTGTACCAAATCCACCAGGAACGGCAGCAGTACCACCCTTTGCAATAGGGAATAAGGTATCAATGATACGTTGTCCTGTAAGCAGAGGTCTGTCTGCAGCATAACGTTTAATAGTTGGTCTTGGAATACGAATAGGCCATTTCTGAGTAAGAGAAAGCTCTTTCTCTTCCCCTTGATCTGTTACAACCGTTACAATTGTTTGAGTGATATTATATTTTCCATCGGGTGCAACCTTTGTTACGGTACCGTCTATCGTTGGAGGTACCATAGACTTGTGTAGGATGGCAGAGGTCTCTTGAACCTCAGCTATCACAGTTCCACCAAACACTTTGTCGCCAGGTTTTACTGTAATGTGTACATCCCAGAGCTTTTCATTATCCAAACTAGTAACATTTACACCTCTTGGGATAAAGTCACCGCTTTGCTTTGCAATTTCTTTTAATGGACGTTCAATTCCATCAAAAATGTTGCTAATGATACCAGGTGCTAAGGTAACAGACATCTGAGTGCCGGTACCATAGACCATCTCATTAGGCTTTAGTCCAGTTGTTTCCTCAAAAACCTGAATGGTAGTAAGGTCCTTCGTAAGACCGATGACTTCGCCGATAAGTCGTTCTTCACCGACATAAACCATCTCAGACATACGAAAGCCGGTATTACCCTTTATGGTAACAACTGGTCCATTTATACCATAAATCTGACCTGTTATTTGCATAATGGAGCAAGCCTCCTCATCTAGAATTGAAAGTTATTTTTTTCTTCTGCCAGCTTGGTAGCAAAGGAATTATCAATTAATATATGTTTGGAATGAATGACAGCGCGGATACCACCAATAAAATCAATATTACTTACAGTGAGTTCCACACCGGTAGCCTGCTGTAAGGATTCCAGTTTAGAGGAATCGGAAGCATTGATGTAGATAGTAATCGCTTCCCCTCTGGCAAACTTGTAAGCAGAAGTTATTTGAGCCTCCAGAAGTTTATCATATTCAGGAGTCTTCATATATTCCATAACTTTGAGCAATATATCGTTAAATAAGTGGTCTTTTAATTCCTGTGTCTTTACACTGAGAGTTTTTCGTATCTCTACAGCTTCGTTGGACAATTGTTTATTCTTTTCGCGATATAGATTATCTGTCTCAACTTTTAGGCGCGCCTGAGCCTTTGTTTCTAATTCTTCCTTTTTCTCATCATAAATCTTCTTTAATGTCGCTTTATAGTCCACAAGAATGTTTTCACTCTCATTAGTGGCCTCATCGATTACGGATTGGTAAAAGTGATCAAGTTTTACATCTAAATTCATAGCATCACGTCCTTCCATTTATAATTTCAGACCAATTGCTTCACTGACATAAGAAGTAATAAAGTCTGCTTTACGGCCAGAGCCATGACGGTCCGGTATCTCTACAATTAATGGCAGACGGCGGTGAAGCTTAATCTCAGCAATAATGTCAGGAAATTCAGTGCTGAGCTTTTCGGTAATTAACACTACGCCGATTTCTTTGTTGGCCATAACCTTTTCTAACTGTTCCTTTAAATGCTTTCTGGAATGAATGACAATGCCATCGACACCTGCTAAGCGCATTCCGGTATAGGTATCAACGTTATCGCTGATTAAATACATTTGCATCTGATCACCTACTTACTTAGCCTAAGATTGTAAAGGAGATTAATAGTCCGTATAATGCAATACCTTCTGCAAGAGCTACGAAGATAAGAGCCTTACCCATGATACTGGAATCTTCAGATAATGCACCAAGAGCTGCAGAAGCAGCACTGGATACAGCAATACCACCACCGATACAGGATAAGCCAGTAGATAAAGCAGCAGCGATGTATTTCCAACCATCTACAGAAGAGGCAGCAGCTGCAGCATCAGTAGCAGCAAATGCTTTGCCAGAGAATAATAGGATATCTGCAATAATTAAAGTACCAAAGAAGAAAAATGCGTTACAAGCAAGTGTTCTCTTAAGACCACCCTTGGTTTTTTCACTTAGTAAAAATGCTCCAAATGGAACAATAATGCTTAATATAAGAGCTGCCACAAAAATAAGTTTAATCATCATAATAAAGTCCTCCTTAAATCGAATCCATCTCGAAATTATTTTTCTTGGTTAAATGCCTTAAATTCTTTTCCTGTTCCCCTATAGAAACGACCAAACATCTCATAGTATTCTAGACGAAGCACCTGAATACCTACGATTAGACCTTCCATGCCGGCTACCACAAGGTTACCAATCACAATGATAATCCAGTTTGGATTTCCACCATGTTCAGCGCCCGCGAGAAGTAACACTACACCCATCATTCCAGCGTGACTAAGTGCAAATGCGCCAACACGAAGGAAAGAGATAGTATTGGTGGCATAGGACAATACAACATCGAAGAGCTCAACAATTGCTTCGATAATAAACATGCCTACGCTTCCTTCAATAGCCTTCTTATGTTCAAGTAAATGAGTAAGAGGCTCCTTTAAGAAGATAGCAAGGAGTGGTAAACCAAGTAGAATCACTAATATTATAGTTCCAGGAAGGGTAGCTCCCATATAAATAGCAACTACACATGCAACAATACCGCCATATACAATTAATCCGGCAATACCGTTTGGATCGAATAATAGCTTTTCTTTGTCTTTCGTTCGAATAGAGTTGACTATATTCAGCACAATGGAAAGAAGCAGTAAGAGCATACCTGCCGCAACAGATACCATTAGGACCGTCATAACGTTATTCATTGGCTTAAGCCAAAAGCCCTCTAAGATATCCTCAAATCCAAAGACTGATCCATATGCAAAACCAAAAGCAGTTGAGAAGATACCAGCTGCAGATATGACACCTGCAATATTCATCTTCTTAAATTTATATAATAAGTATCCGCCAATTACTAAGCATAGTCCCTGTCCAACATCACCAAACATGGCTCCAAATAAGAAAGAGTAGGTAATGGCGACGAATAAGGTAGGGTCAAGCTCCTTGTAAGCAGGCAATCCATACATCTTAACAAACATCTCAAATGGCTTAATAAGGCCAGGATTTCTAAGCTTTGTTGGAGGTTTCATAGTCGCTGTCTCATCAGGTTGAGAGTCAGTAATTACAAAAACGTTCTCATCATCTGAGATTTCTGTTAAGAAGTTTTGCGTATCTTTGACAGACATCCAACCGCATAAAATGTAGAATACGGCCTTATCGTTTTTGTCTTCTGTTAAAGCAGCCAGCTTACGAACGTCAAAGTTTCTACTTAGATTTTCTATGGTGTTGTAAGCAGAAACAAGATCTACACTGCGTTCGTTGATATATGCACTTATTCTGCTATAAGTCTCTTTAATAGTATCCAGTACAGAATTCAGCTGTTCTGACATACTTTGGTAAGCTTCTTCTGGTGTGCCTTCATACTCATCTGGAAGCATAATTCTCTCAAAATGAAGAGAAGAGTAAATTGCATCTACTTCTACAACAGAGGAAACCGGTGCAAAGTATACACCCCAGACATAATCCTTATCGCTGTAGCAGTCATAGAATACTGTATTTAAATTGTCGTAAATGTATTTGGAGAATTTGTCAAAATACTCTCTGGAAATACGACCAAATCTAAATTTTATAAAGCGGAAATGAAGAATTTTTCTAAGGTCATAGTCAAGTAGACGGAAAGGCTCAATCTGCTTAAGTAAGTCACGAAGGTGATTCCTTTTCTCCTTTAGTTCATATTTCTCTTTGTTTAATTCAGCTAGATTATTGAACATGTCAGAAACAACAGTAATCGCTTCATCAGCTGTAAGTTCTTTTGATTGAACTTCTTTTGGATTATCAACCTTTTTCATCATCCCATCTGCTTTGGATAGGATATCCTTATATGGGTTAGGCTCAACAAAAGGTCTTAAATCTTTTACATTGTCTAACTCTGACAGTGCATTCTCAAGGTGAATCTCATATTTGTTCAGATAGATGTTTACCACACGGTCAATATCATTTTTTGGGCCCGTGATGTTGATAAACTGCATTTTCTCTATCACAAGTAGCACCTCCCGTTTTTATTGCTTGTAGAAAAGTTAAAGTTTCAAATAATTTAGAGTATCTCCGGGTCCTAATTTGTAACGAATACATTCTATTGAGGTTGTTAACATATCCAGTTCCAGTTCCTTTAAATAAAGAAATCTTAAAACCGGAGCCATTGATGTAGAAAACTTAGTACTGCAGGTATCATAGAGTTGTTGATACATCTGTAAATATAACAATTCTAGAGACTCAGGATTGGTAGCATCGTTTAACTTGCCGTAGTACGTATTCTGCACTAACTTCATAAAATCCTCTACGGAAATAGCCTCAACCAATGCTGTTAGTTCATGTTTGCTTAACTTATAGTTAATAGGTATGATGCTTGCTAATATCTTACCCGTTTCAACATCGTAAAACTTCTTGGAACGATAGATCCATAACAAGTTCAGCAGGTCAATCTGGGTACCGTAAATCATCGTTACCACTTTCAAATTCTTCCCGCTTATGATATGATCTTTTAGCTTCCATATCTTTTTAAAGTAGTAGATATCAAGCTGTACCTGAAAATCCTGTAACGTTGTATGATTAGTTTCCTGTAATTTCTTAAACAAATCAAAGTACGGGGTTCCCCCTAAATTAGAAATAAATTCTTCGATTGTCTGGGAAGACGCTAATTCCTTTACTTTGAGGTCTGAGTGCTTTAGAAAAAATGGTTCAAATAGGAGCAAATCATAAGTTGTGTCCGAACTAAATACGTTACGTAGGCAGCTCTTTAAAATAGATACTTCAAAACGAAAGAATATGAGAGAAAGAACCTTTCTCTGACTTTGATTAGCAAATCGATATAGCTTGGCAAAATCTAAGTAAATAGAATCCGCAAGAATTTGCTCTGCTTGGGCTCTGTGCAGTCCATGTTCATCCCGGTTTCGTAAAATTTCAGTATAACTAGGATTGGTCCGCAAATAGTTAATTAAATCAGAAGTAGTTTCCATATTAGCTATCTTCTCATAATCTGCCTTTGGGATGATGTTTTTCTGCATTGCCCTTGTCTTCGTTATGATACCACTATAGCTTAATAAGCCAGACATATAGACCTCCTTTCTGAATCCTAATGATTCATTGTATTGGAAGTATTAAATATCAATGTATTTAACCTTCAATAATACGTTGAAATACATTGTTCACCAACTGATCGTGATTGTTAGTGAAATTGTGCTCCAAAGATTGCATTTGTTTTTCACAATCGCTGATAAGAGCTTTCTTTTCTGTCTCAATTTCAGACTGCATGTTAGCCTTCATGGTATTAATCTTATCATTTGTGTCTGAAGTAATACTATTTTCTAAGGTTACAAGGTCTGAATTAAGTTGTTCATAGAGTTTCTGTTTTTGCTCAGTTGCGCGATTAAGAATACGATTTGCTTTTTCTTCTATCTCATACAATACATTAATGACTTTTTCCATACTAGACCTCCTATCAATGACAGTTGCATTTTACTGCTTTTGTTACATATATCCATAACTTAGTATACATAGAATAATAAATAAAATGCACTATATCATAATACACCTTTTTTTCAGAATTGCCATAGTCAATATGTAGAAAAATAGCTTGTTTCTTCGCATTTCTATGTATATTATTAAAGAAAATAAAACAACATAACACATTGTATCTCAAATATTTCCTTTTGACAAATATTCTCGATAAAATTAAGAATTATAAACATTATATAAAGAAAATCCTTCCTTAATAAAGTGATACGACAGCAAAATCATTTGACTAGTCATGTAGTTGAATCTATAATCAAATTGGACATACACATGTCCAAAGCCGATACGTTAGAGGAGAATTATAATGCGTCTTAGAAATGTAAAGGGATCTCGAGAAAATATTGCTGCCAGTCAGTATGTCATTCATGACCCAGAGCAATGGAAAGGAAGGTTTCAAACCTTATTTCCAAGTAACGGACCTCTTCATATTGAAATAGGAATGGGAAAAGGACAGTTTTTGATTACGCTGGCCAAAGAGAATCCTAATATTAACTATGTGGGAATTGAGAAATACTCAAGTGTACTGATTCGTGCCATTGAGAAAAGACAGGAAGAGGAGCTTCAAAACTTACTATTTATCCGTATGGATGCAGAAGAAATAGAAAATGTCTTCGGAGAAGGGGAAGTGGATCAAATCTATTTGAATTTTTCTGATCCTTGGCCAAAGGATAGACACGCTAAGAGAAGGCTGACATCCCGTCAGTTTTTTGCCCGCTATAACCATATCCTAAAACAAGATGGACAAGTTATTTTTAAAACAGACAATCGCACCTTGTTTGACTTTTCCTTAGAAGAAGTAAAAGAAGCTGGTTGGAAGCTTAAGAACTATACTTATGACTTACACCATAGTGAATATCTTCCTGGAAACGTAATGACAGAGTATGAGGCGAAGTTTGTGGCGGAGGGAAAACCGATTAACCGCTTGGTGGCATATCGTTAGCCAGCAATTCCATAGAATAAGAACAGGTATTCCATGGAATAGTATCGTTAGAACTTTAAATTAATATGATAATATAGGATTAATTTAAAGGAGGTATGGACTATGCCTAAGATTAAGAAGAATATTTCAAGAAAGCTGGGGAGTAATGTCGATTTAAATCGTAAGGCATTATCACTAAGGCGGTCCTGGAATGAGGTGGCGTCTTTACTTCAGGTTGACAAAGGAAACAAGAAAAAATAGCACAAGAAGAAATGGAGGTATACTATGGCATTTATATTTACAGATGACAATTTTGATCAAGAGGCTTTAAAGGAAGAAAAACTGGTAGTTGTAGATTTTTATGCAGACTGGTGTGGACCTTGTAAGATGATGGCTCCAGTCATAGAAGAACTTGCAGAAGAATTAAAAGGTGAAGTAAAGATTGGTAAACTTAACGTAGACGATGCACCTGAGACAGCACGTTCCTTTAGCGTTATGAACATTCCTACAATATTATTTCTTAAAAATGGATCAGCAGTTGACAAAGTAGTGGGAGCCGTACCAAGGGCAAGTCTGCTGGAAAAGATTAATCAACATAAATAAATAGAGAGAAACTTCCTCATCCCGAAATTGGCATTTCCACGCCAATTCGGGATGTCATACTTTATCGGGAGTCCACTTCAATTCCCTTCCGCTTTAATCGGTTGTTTATATACTTATTAGCTAGGTAGGCAAAGACTGCTACAAAAGGAACTCCTAAAAACATACCAAGAATCCCAGCATAAGCCCCTCCTATAGTGATACCAAAGATAACCCATAGAGGTGTTAGTCCCGTAGACTCCCCTAAAATCTTAGGTCCCAGATAAAGTCCATCAAATTGTTGTAAGATAAAGATCATAATAGCAAATATTAACGCTTCAATAGGATTTAAGAAGAGATAGATTAAAACCCCAGGAACCGCTCCAATAAATGGACCAAAATAAGGGATCATATTGGTAACTCCAACAATAATACTTAAGAGAATAGCATAATCTAACCGAAGTATGGACATGGCAATAAAACAAATTATCCCGATAATGAGAGAGTCGATAAATTTGCCAACGATAAATTTACTAAAGATCGTATTACATTCTCGTAAAGTCTGAAGAAAATAAGTCGCTCTTTTCTTAGGAAGAATACAATAGGTAATCCGCTTGAAGTTATGCTTTAGAGAATGCTTGTCAGCCAACATATAGCAGCTGATTACAAAGGCTAGTAGAATATTAATTACCATTTTAACAATAGAAACAGAGATAGAAAGCAGATAGGAAATGACATCAGTTCCATAGTTGAAAAGCTTTGGAATCATTTCATTTATCTTAGACTCTACTGCTTCAAAGTTCAAGTTTGGAAAGGTGTTGGAGAGTCCAGAGAGAAAATTATTTATTCCCTTTTCCACTTCTGTCAGATTTATTTTCTTATAGGAAGAATCCAAATCCTTAGCAGAGTTAACAAGTTCTGGTGTAATATATAAAATGACGATGGTAAAACAGGTCAATACAACCAGATAAGTAATAGCAATTGCAATAATCTTACGTGCTTTTACACTACTTTTCTTCATCAGTTTCTTTTCGAATAACCGATTAAACCATTTAACTAATGGATTTAGAATATAAGCGATAAAGAAGGCAATGACAAAAGGTGTTAAAACACTAAATACATTTTGCAAAAATGATACTAATCTACCCCAATTGACAATAGCCATAATAATTAAGGTAGCAAGGGTAACAAAAATCAAACCATAAATGCAAATAGTATAATAGTGAGAATTTGGTTGAAAAGTGTAAGATTTGTCTTTAGGTTCTTTCTTAATAGAAATTTTCTTTGTATCAGGTTTATTTGGGCTGGGGGAACTGCTCATTCGATGATACTCCTTTCTACAGTAAAAAGTAGCTTAACAATATCTTTATTATATAGATAAGTTCCTGTAGAATCAATCAACTAGTATAATAATGATGCATAATAATAGTACGTTTTATACAAATTACATTTATTTATGAAAAAATTCAAATAATTTAAAGAAAGTACTTGCATTTTAATTTTCTATCGTATATAATTAATCTCGCGTTAAGAAATTACAAAATAATTTCATAAGTGATAAGCGCTTCTAGCTCAGTTGGTAGAGCACCTGACTCTTAATCAGGGTGTCCAGGGTTCGAGCCCCTGGAGGCGCATTGAAAAGTCTTAGTTTGGCGGAACTTGAGTCCGTTGGGTTAGGGCTTTTTTCGTTGCATTTAAAACACAGATTACATATAATTAAAGCATATAAATAGAGAGGATATGGTATATGTTGAAGAGACTAAAAAGAATAATTGTATTTCTAGTGACTATGGTAATGGTTGTATTAGTTGGTTGCGGCACTGTAGATAATAAGCAGAATACAAACGGACAAAAGGAAACACTCATACCACATCAGAGCCAGGAATCAACGAAAGCGCCAGTGAAAACACCGGAGGCAACCAAAGCACCTACGAAGAGCCCGGAGGTAACAAAAGCGCCAATTGAAAGCCAAGAGGCAACCAAAGTACCAAATTCTTCGGACGATAAGAAGGAGACTTCCTTTGAAATCCATTTTATAGATTGTGGGCAAGGAGATAGCATTTTTCTTCGTTCAGAAGGTCAGACAATGCTTATAGATGCCGCTAATAATAGCGATGGGAATGCAATTGTATCTTATCTGAAGAAACAGGGAGTAGAAAAGCTGGATTACGTGGTGGGAACCCATCCAGATGCCGATCATATCGGAGGATTGGATACAGTTATTAACTCACTTAAGATTGGAAAAGTCTATCTACCTAAGAAACAAAACAATACAAAGACATTTGAAGATGTACTAATAGCTATAAATAACAAAGGGCTTAAAATCTCTGCACCTAAGCCGGGAACCAAGATTACACTGGGAGGAGCTAGGTTAACCATTCTTGGGCCGATAAATTATTATGATGATGACAACAACAATAATTCCATTGTAATCCGAGCAGTACACGGAGAGAATTCATTTATGTTGACAGGAGATGCCGGCCTCCAGGAGGAGACTGATATAATGGAAGCCGGGGAAAACCTTGAGGCCACAGTGCTCAAGGTTGGACATCATGGAAGTAATTCTTCCACCTCCAGATTTTTTCTAGAAAAGGTGGAACCCAAATATGCGGTAATCAGCTGTGGAGTGGATAATAAATATGGACACCCACATAAGGAAACCTTAGATTACTTAGATAATTATAAGGTAAAGGTCTTTCGTACTGATTTGGAACAGACCATTATTATGAAGTCAGATGGTAAGAATTTGGAGATTAGTACTGGTAACCCATCTGCAAAGGGAAGTAGTAAAGAGAGTGGCAGTGTTAATAAAAAGAAGGATAGTACGCAGGTAAAGGATGATGCTAACTCAAATCAGACGGACTCTGCCAGCGGAGGCTATATCGGCAATAAAAATTCTAAAAAATTCCATTTGCCAGATTGTAAATCCTTACCACTAGAGAAAAATCGAGTGTATTTTAAGAGCAGGAAAGAAGCTATTAATGAGGGTTACGACCCATGTAAAATTTGTAATCCTTAAGGGGGAAAGAGTATGTATATTGTGGATCGAATAGAGGGAACTTTTGTAGTATGCGAAAGGGAGGACAAGTCGTTTGTGGACCTTAAGAAGTCTCTATTTCCGGACAATGTGAAAGCAGGGGATGTAGTGTATGAGGAGAAGGGTAGATATCTCATTAACCAGAAGGAAACAGAGCAAAGGAGTAAACGAATCAGTAAGCTTATGGACAGCTTATGGGAGGATTAGGGAATCTAATACAGGAGGAATTACTAGACTAATCTTAATTATCTCTTAATTATTTAGAAAAATATTTATAAAAAGGGAAGAACTTGGTAAAATAAAAAGAATCATTGTTATAAGGAATAAGTGATAAATACAACTTAAATGATAAATGAAATCAGATAGGAGAAGGAATATGGATAATCAGAAGGCAGTCCAGAGTATATTACAAGAGGTAAAGACTGTAATAAAGGGTAAAGATGAGGTTGTTGAAAAGGTATTAATAGCATTGTTAGCAAAAGGGCATATCTTGATTGAAGATATACCGGGTGTTGGAAAGACCACAATGGCGTTGGCATTTTCTAAGGCCATGTCTCTGGATTATAAAAGAATGCAGTTTACACCGGATGTATTACCTACAGATGTGGTTGGTTTCACTGTGCTGACAAAAGACCAAACATTCGAGTATAAACCTGGAGCTGTTCTTTGTAATCTGTTTTTAGCAGATGAGATTAACCGTACTTCTTCTAAAACTCAATCAGCCTTATTAGAGGTTATGGAAGAAGGAAAAGTTACTGTAGATGGTATTACCAGAGAGGTTCCTTTACCTTTTAATGTTATTGCCACACAGAATCCAGAGGGAAGTGCAGGTACACAACTATTGCCTGAATCCCAACTGGATCGTTTTATGATAAAAATATCTATGGGATATCCTGATATCAATGTAGAGATTAATATTATTAGAGGGAAACAAGACGGTAATCCCTTAGATGATGTGAAGCCTTCTGTGACCAAGGAGCAGATTCTACAGATGCAGGAACAGGTAAATAGAGTCTTTATGCATGACGTACTCTTTACATATGTTACAGCACTGGTTTCTGCCACTAGAAATCATCCGATGATCTCTTTAGGTGCAAGTCCAAGAGGAAGTATAGCTCTTGCTGCAGCTGCCAAATCTCGTGCTTATGTAAAAGGAAGAGATTATGTTTTACCGGAAGACATTAGTGCATTATTTCCTGACATTATCAGTCATCGTCTTGTGTTAACTTCTAAGGCACGGGTAAGCCATGTAAGTGTAGAGTATGTGATTAGTCAGATTCTGCTTCAGATAGAGTCGCCTAAGCTATAAAATCGGAATTAGACTGTGGATAACATAGGCGTTTTGTGGATAAACCGAAAGGAAATCATAGCAAATGTGGATTAATAAGGTGATATATTTTGTACTAATTATATATGCAGCAGTTCTGGCTTTAATCTATACCGAGGCACAAGCTTTATATGTATTTATAATTCTAGCTTTCCTGCCTTTCGTATTTTTGACGCAGGTATTATTGATAAGGAGAAAAATCCAGATAACCCTTACTTCTATGTCTGCACTGGCGGTAGCAGGGGTGGATGACATACCATTAAGTCTTTATGTAAACAATAAATCAATCTTACCTGTTACCTGTATTAAGATTATCGTAGAGTATTGGAATACATTTAGTAATCAAAAAGATAAGCAAGTACTTATGATTAGCCTAGGAGCAAAAAAAGAGAAAAAGATTGATATTATGCTTCAATCTTCCCACACAGGACTAGTTAAAGTTAAAGTGGCGAAAGTAAAGGTATATGACTTTATACGAGTATTTTCTCGAAGATGCAAATGTGAGGCTAAGGTTGATATGCCAGTTTTGCCGGAGATTTTCGGAATAGAAAACAATATTATTGTTCGTGAACCAGATTTTGTGGAAAGTGATACCTTCTCCAAGAACAAACCGGGAGATGATCCTAGTGAGGTATTTGATATTCGTGAATATAAGGAAGGGGATAAGATTCACAGAATTCATTGGAAACTTAGTAGTAAAAAGGATACCGTATTGGTGAAGGACTATAGTCTCCCTATTACAAACTCCTCCACAATATTGGTGAATAATGCTCTTCCTTCTCAAATTCCTAATAAGCTTGCTTATATGGATGCTGTATTGGAAACAACGGCAGCTGTCAGCTATCATCTATTAATCAATGGCTATCATCACAATGTAGGTTGGTGCGGTAAGTTGGAGGAATATTACGTATCCACCACAATAGAGAATTTTGATGATATGCATGATATGATGTGTAATCTTATTCAGGCTACCCCAGTGGAGGAGAAAAATAATATCCTAGACTTTTATCAGGTATATGGAGGAGGAAAACAGATATCCAAGTTATTCTATATTACATATGAATTAACAGAGGAAACAATTGCGTTGTTAACGGATTCCTTTGGAACTGCACAAATAGAGGTACTTCTATTAGGTAATCAAGAGGCAGAGGAAGAGTTTCTTGGAAGTCGACTTCACAAGCAATATATTTCTATTACCAATAGTAGAGCCAGTATAGAAGTCTTACAATTGTAACATAAGGAGCAGATATGAGACGAAATCAAAAGGATAATGGGCTAACCATAGCGAAAAACATAGAAGTAACGGAAATCGTATCTTCAAAAAGATTTATTACAGCATATATTCTTCAAGCATTGATGGTCATCTTTCTGTGCCTAAGTACTATTTATTGCTTTTTAAGTGGGTTGAGTATTGAGGTGAATGTTCTGGGACTAAATCTAAGAGTGATAGCATTTACTATCGGTCTCTTTGTGATGTTTCTTTTTAAACCATACATTAAGTTTACATTACCCGCAGTAATCTTAATTTTCCTCCTCATGGTCTATCTCTGGTGGGATTTTATTCAGGGAAGTTTTACGAGTGTAGCTAACTCCTTTATTGAGTTATATAACCGATATTATGTTAATGATATTGAGGAGTTTTCTTATCGGGCATTAGGTGGTCAGATATCTAATAATACAATCATCTATTTCTACAGCTTTATTTTAACCACTTTTCTATGCTACATGGTGCTTTATGGGAAGAGTGTATTACTCTATCTGATAACCACTATTCCCGTAGCGATGTTGTCACTAATCGTTGGTTACATGCCTTCCTCTCTTCCATATATATGCTATGTTGCAGGGACCATAGGCATATTCGGAGCCGTTATAAGTGAAAAGTTAGGGCGGATGCCTAAAAAAGGGAAAGGGTTTACTTATAAAGACCCACTCGTACAAGTGGGTTGGTCTAAGGTTGCAGTGCAGTATATCAGTGCAGCGATGGTGTTAATGGTGGCTATTCTGGCTTATAAAGCCTATTCACCTGAGAGATATGAAGAAGAATTTAAAGCAGAGGAAATTATCTCCTCAGCAAAAGCAAGGTTTGACGACATTATGTCTGGAGACCTGTTTGAAGATACCATCTTTGGAGATTGGTTTAGTCAAAAAGTAACTTCGGGAGGGGGCATCAATAAGGGCATTCTCAACAATGTGGGGGAATTAAACTTTGATCATGAAGTGGCCCTTAAGGTCCTAACAGAAAGAAGAGAGAATCCGGGTCCATGTTATCTGAGGGCATATGTAGGAGAACAGTATAGTTCAAATCATTGGAAAGAATTATCTGAGGAGGATAAGGAAAAGCTTAATCAAATAGAGTCAGGATTTACCTTGAGTTACAATGGAGAAAGTATGACATCAACCATGGTTAAACTACTGAATAATTCACCATATGATTTAAATCGTTATAGAATGAACACAATGAAAGTTGAGATTGAGGGAGCAGATAAGGACAGTCTTTATATGCCTTATAACACCACCAGCGATATCTCCAAGGAGAAAGGTTCCTTAAAGACGGATCAGACATTGTATGAATATATGGATTTTGAACGGAGTAACGAAAATGGATCTCCGTTAAGCGAGAACTATCGTAATATTGATGCTTTAAATGTATTAAAGATGAATCTTATTAATTCAGCTATCTTTGAGAAATATTACCAAGTAAAAATGAAGACCAACTGGGAACAGCAGATTGCGAATAAAGATAGAGAATCCTTAAGTGAAATATTATATGTTTATGGAGAAGGAATAACGGATATGCTTCAGAAGAACTTTACCGTTCCTCTATCTGAGGTGTATTCCGGTGCAATACCACTTGATTTTTTCGCACAATCATCTTTTACTTGGGGTGATCTTCCTGTTTATCTGGATAAGTATGATCTTGTGCTCAATATAGGTAATGCCATCTCACGTTTTAATCAATACGCAATAGAAGAAAACGCTTATTTTAACTTTGTTAGAGATGCCTATACCAAGTTGCCGGAGGAAGGTCTTGAAAGGGTAAAACAATTGGTGGCAGGTCACGAGGTTACAGTAACTCCAACTGTTTTAGATGGAGAGACCTATACTGACCTTGAACAGCTAGGTGGAATTAAAAGTGTACTGGATACCTATAAGAAAAAACGCAACCAGCTAGATACGGGTGATCCAATTCAAACTATTAGGGAAGATGAGAATTCCATTCAAACGAAGTATTATGAAGCCATTGAGTATGTAAGGAATTATCTGGCTCAGAATACCTCCTACTCACTAAAGCCTGGCCTAGCACCTAGAGGAGAAGATTATGTGGATTATTTTCTCTTCGAGAATAAAAAGGGTTTTTGTGTTCATTATGCAACAGCAGCAACGGTAATGCTTCGAGCAATGGGAGTACCTGCTAGATATGTGGAAGGCTATGTCATAACGTCTGATCAGTATGAAGGTCTAAAACCAGAATATGTAAATAATTACTGGGAAAATGAAGGGCGCCCAGACGCTGAGCAAAAATCTGTTGACATGGTTGAAATCAATGTTATGGACGAGAATGCCCATGCATGGGTGGAAGTTTATCTACCTGGACTAGGGTGGCAGCCAGTGGAGATGACAGCTCCTTATATTATTGATTCCAACATTGAGATACCCCCGGTAAATGCAGATCCTAATGCAACCCTAAAGCCAACACCATCAGCTACAGTTACGCCAACTACTACACCTACAATATCACCATCAGTTTCACCAACAGTAAGTCCAGCGCCAACAAAGAATCCTAATGGAACAGACGAATCATCCATATCCAAGGGTGATGGTCTCTTTGGGGGCTTAAGAAATTGGTATAACGGATTAAGTAGCACAGTAAGAACTATGATAAAGAGTGTCTTAGTACTATTACTGCTACTGGCTCTATTTATTTTAGCAGTGTATATACGCTGTCTGATTATTAAAAGGATTCGAGCTAAGAAGAGGCACCTACTTACTAATAGTCAATGGGTGATTTATGAGAATATTAGATTAAGTAAAGTTTTAAGGAAGAATAAGCTAGTATACCAAACAAAGGAACCTTATAATGAATTTGTATCACAGCTATGTAATAAATTTGACTTTGTAGATGAGCAACAGGCATTGTCTTACTATGAGCATCTATTGAAGGCAAGATTTAATCAGAGTGAAATTAGTGAAAGAGACGTTCAGGAATGTCAAGCATTCTATGATGATTTTATAAAAGGTCTTTTTAAGCAACTAGGGAGATTTAGAAAATGGTTCTATCAAAAACGATGGGTTTTATAAAGGGGGGATACTAATGCCAAAAATATTGATTGTAGAGGATGAAGCAAAAATTGCCCGTTTCCTTCAGCTAGAATTAAAGCATGAGGGTTATGAGGTAGATCTTGCATTTGACGGTAAGGTTGGACTAGATAAGGCTTTACATGAAGAGGCTGATTTAATTATTCTTGATATTATGTTACCTAGCATAAATGGGATTGAGATTTGCAAAAATATTCGCAAAGAGAAGATTAATACACCTATTATTATGCTTACTGCAAAGGATGATATCATGGATAAGGTAAAAGGTCTAGATACCGGAGCAGATGATTATATGACAAAGCCATTTGCCATTGAGGAATTACTGGCTAGAATGCGTGTGGCATTAAACCGTAACCGCGCCGAGACAAAGTTGGAGGAACTGTCTATTGGACAGCTAAAGTTAAAACTGCTCAGTCATAGTGCTTATTTTGGGGAAGAAGAACTTACTCTTACTAAAAAGGAGTTTGAGTTACTAGAATATCTTCTTTGCCATAAAAATATCGCTATTTCAAGAGAAGAACTTCTAAGTAAGGTCTGGGATTATGAATATCTTGGCGATACTAATGTTGTAGATGTATATATTCGTTACTTAAGGCAAAAAATCGATGATAAATACCAAGTTCGTATTATTAATACGGTACGAGGAGTAGGGTATATAATAAAAGATGAAGGATAAATTCGTAGAATGGCTAAGACGGTTACTTTTAAAAACTGTCCTGCCTTTTCGTAAAAAAATTAATAAATTGCTAAGTCAGCTGAACTTCTCCATTGCATCCCGCATTTCCTACTATTATGTTCGACTGTTTATTGCTTATGGAGTATTCTTTATTCTTATGATCTATGGGGTGTATATATTAGTTCAAGCTAAGACTTATGTAGAATATGCAGATTCCATCACCAAAACATTGTCTAGTGGGAAGGTATCTTGCCAAACTGACACAAAGAATGATATAAATCCTTATTATTATAAAGGAGTCAGTCTTCGTGTTAGGGATAAGTTGACAGGTCAGATCTTGTATAATGATATTACGTTAGATGTGGAAGATGATACGGGATTATTAGATAAGTACTCTATTAATTTCATGGATAATAATCAATTTATCGTAAAGGATCATTATTCCTTTTTTGACGGCCATACAGAGTATGAATTATATTTTCAATATAATATGACAGAATCCTTTGATATGTTGCAAACATTTATCTTATGGCTTATTATTCTGTATCTGGTTTTGGTTATTTTTGTTGGAAAATTTGCGAAACGGGGAATAGAACGACTATTAACACCTATTAAGAGTATGTCCTTAACTGCTAATCGTCTTACAGTGAACAATCTTCATAGTGAACGACTCAATGTTGAAGGTACGAAAAACGAGTTGAAGGATCTGGCAGCTACCATAAATTGTATGCTAGACCGTATTGAATTGTCCTATGAAAGCCAGAAACAGTTTGTTTCAGATGCCTCCCATGAACTTAGGACTCCTATTGCAGTGATTCAAGGGTATGCCAGTATGTTGGAGCGTTGGGGGAGTGAAGATAAAGAGGTGCTAGAGGAATCCATAGATGCCATTAGTAATGAAGCCAAATCGATGCAGGATTTGGTGGAAAAGCTTCTCTTTTTATCGAGACATGACAAAAAAACTTTAAATCTTAAAAAAGAAAAATTTAATATGAAACCGTTGGTAGAGGAAATGGTAAAGGAGACCAAGATAGTTGTCCAAAATCGGAATATCCAGTGCAATATCCTAGAGGATGTTATAGTATACGGAGACAAGCAGTCTCTAAAGCAAGCAGTACGCATTTTTTTAGATAACGCAGTCAAATATACTGAAGATGGAGATACCATTACCGTCAGTCTGAAAAATGATAATAGTACCTGCGTTCTTTCCGTTTCTGACACAGGAATTGGCATGAAGAAAGAGGATATTAATAGAGTATTTGATCGTTTTTACCGAGCTGATGAAGCAAGAAATGGAAAGATAGAAGGTCACGGTCTGGGCCTGTCTATAGCCAAGCTTATTGTGCTTAATCATGCCGGAAGTATAAAAATTCGCTCTCAATATAAGGTCGGTTCCACTTTTACCATTATACTTCCTAATTATTATCGCTATGGCCTTATGAAGTGAAAGAAGTCTATTTATATAACGGACATAAAATTTTAATTAAGTTTCTATTTATTCAAAGAAAATTCATATCTTTATGCTATAATAATTCAGTATGAGGAAATAACGCTTTGTAACAACCGATAAAAGTAACGGAAAAGGAAGTGAAGGTGTTAGAATGGATTTACCAATGTTTTATAACGATGCAGATGAATGGAATCAAGCACTACTTTTATATAATTCAGCTCTAAAAGAAATTAACACAAAACTTGAAATATTAAGAGAAGAGTTTAAACTGACTCATAGTTATAACCCGATTGAACATATAACCTCGAGAATCAAATCTCCTCAAAGTATAGCCAAAAAATTGCAACATAAAGGATTAAGCCTGACGACAGAGAATATCATAAAATATCTCAATGATGTAGCAGGGATAAGAATTATCTGTTCTTTTACCTCCGATATATATCGTATCGCAGACTTAATTGCTAAACAAAGTGATGTAAAGGTGCTTAAGGTTAAAGATTATATTATGTGTCCAAAGGAAAATGGGTATATGAGTTATCATATGATTGTATCTGTTCCTATTTTCTTATCGAATAACGCTATTGATACGAAGGTAGAAATTCAGATTCGAACAATTGCCATGGATTTTTGGGCCAGTCTTGAGCACAAGATATATTATAAATTTGAGGGCAATGCACCAGAGCGTATTCGTCGTCAATTAAAGGAATGTGCGGACATCGTCAGTTATTTGGACCGTAAAATGTTATCCATTAATGAGGAAGTTCAGAGCTTTCATCAGGATAACGTTGAAGTTACCAGAACCTATCAAAGTGTCTTAAAAGATTTTTATGGAAAGATTTACACGGAAGATGAGCAAGAGCTTGCTACGGAAGAAACTACCGTCCTAGGAAATGAAGAAGTAAATGAGAGTAAAGAGCCAGTGGTTATAAAGCCAAAAGAGGAAGAAGACCAGACTATGGTTAACCGTATAGAGCGATTATATCACAGCCAGGAAGCTTTAGAAGAGAGCTATGTAGAGACTGCGCAGATCAATAAAGAAGTTTATGTGGACGAGGTTAAAAATATTAAGGGATCGAAAGAAAAAGACGAAGTAATAAGCAGAGGCAAAAAGGAAGGCATCTCAGGATTCTTTTTCCGCAAAAAAGATAAGGATAAAATGTCTGCCAATGGTAATGTTGTTAGTGAATAAAGAATAGACCGGTGGGACATTATGTTAGCTATAAATAATTAATAAGGTAATACAAAGGAGGATTATATTATGGGCTTTGTGAATGGCCAGGACACCAACGCGCTTCTTTCTAAGAGACTTAAAAAGATTACTGCAGAACATCAGCCTGTAGTAAAGAAACAGGAACCAAAGTCTGTTGTAGCTAAGATAGAGAGAGTGCTGTTTGCATATCGTGAAACACTAGCATACTATCAGGACATGTTGGAAAAATTTGAGGAGCGCTATTACAAGAATGCTACTACCTCTGCACCAGATCATGCCCTTGTTACACCAGATTATGAGTATGAGAAATTATCAGAACAGTTAAAGGTTTGCATTGGGGAACTGGAAGAAAAGATGAGGATTTTTGAGGAAACAGGAGCGAAGCAACTGGATGCTTATAAAGAGGCAGGAGCCAATCAATTAAACGCCATAGATAATCTTTTGCATCAAGTGAAAGGTATCTCTGAACAACAAGAGAGGGATCCTGCTTTAGAGGATATCTCAGTTTCAATGAATCCAATGCCTTCGGAGGAAGAAGGCGAGGAAGAGCAAGAAGATGATTATCTGGTGCAGATGGAAGTTTATAATAAGAACCTGACAGAAATAAAGAAGCGCTTAGATGAACTTATGAGATTTGTTGGCAAGTTAGACGGCAGTATTATTGAGAACTTGAAGTCACATACCAATGAGAATCGAGATACGATTATACAACAGTTGAATGAGATGAGAACTATCACAGAGAATAGAAGTCATGGTATAAAGCCACTTCTAATATTCAACTTGATATTTGGTATACTTAACGTAGGAGGAATTACCTTTCTAATCTTAGAATACTTAGGACTTATAAATCTATAGTACATAAAAAAGAGCCTGTAAGGGCCCTTTTTACTATCTGCTTTATTACATAAAGGCCTCAGAATAGATGCATGTGAGCTAACATACCACAAGAAAAATGAATTCCAGAACTAAGTTACTGATTCACGATAAAGGAGAAAAAGATATGAAAAAAATTGCATTACTTATGGTTTGTGTTACGTTGCTTTCTACTATAACAGCTTGTAACAATAATACAGAGCTAAAGCAGCTGAGACAGGAAAATGAGAAATTAAAGGAACAATTGGAAGAATTGACAAAGGGTGACGAAGGCAGTAGGGATCCATCTTCAGAGAGTGAGAACAGCCTAAGACCAAAATCTACAATGACAGCTTCCCCAGCTCCAACACTTACTTCAACTAAGGAGCCAACGCCAGAACCAACTAAGAAAGAACAGGAAAAAGAGCAGGAAATGTTGAAAAAGATAGAGGTTAAGGTATATGATAAGAAAGTTCTTCCTATAGACTATGAGAGTGGTAGATATTCCGAGTTTATAGAACTGGACTTTAAAGTTAAGAATGGAACAACAAAGACTATTAAGGGAATCCAAGGTACAATGGA
The DNA here is from genome assembly GCA_023411225.1 of Bacillota bacterium. Taxonomy (GTDB): domain Bacteria; phylum Bacillota; class Clostridia; order Lachnospirales; family Lachnospiraceae; genus KM106-2. The sequence goes on along the minus strand of JAEYPA010000108.1, from coordinate 36,113 downwards.
AATATGTGACCAATTCGATGAGACTATTATGAATATGAATTGGGACATCTCTGAAGGGAAGATTAAGCCAGGAGCCACTAAAAAAATAACAGGCTGGGGAATAGACTATAACCAGTTTATGAACAGTCATCAAAAAGTATATAGAACGGCCTATGAAGATTTGATATTTAAATATCATATTAAGCAAGTGATTTATTCGGATGGAACAAAAGTCAAATTAAATCAAGAGTAGGGTAGAAAAAGATAGAAATCAATGGATTAGGAACAAACATTAAAAAAGGTACAAACCCGCCTGTATTTTATGCAGGCGGATTTGTACCTTTTGAGTTCACCCAAAAAACTATAGTTTAAGCTTTCCAAGAAGGCTTCCGAGGCTTGTGCCCACATCACCTTCACTTACATACTCTATAGGAGCAGTGTCTACATCCTCTACAACCGGTGCCTTGTCCTCAACTGACTTCATATCTAAGCTAATCTTTCCATCCACCACATCTAAAATCTTAACTTTAACTTCCTCACCAAGCTTTAACACTTCGTTAGGAGATTTGATGTGTTTTCCGCAGATTCTTGAGATATGAACCAACCCGGTTAAGCCCTCGCCGATATTGATAAAAGCACCATATGGAGCTATTTTCTCAACGGTACCTGTTGTGACTATGCCCTTCTGAAGATTCGCTAATTTATTCTTGTAATCTTCATCTGCTTTCTTTCTTGCCACTACCTTAGCAGATAATACAAGCTTCTTTTTCTCAGGCTCTACCGTAATAGCCTGAACTTCAAGGCTCTTGGATACCCATTCTTCTAGATTCTCCACGTAGGATAAAGATAACTGAGAAGCAGGAATGAACCCACGGATACCGTCTACGTAAGCAATTACACCGGCATTGACAACACTGTCAACGGTAATGGTAAGAACTTTCTCTTGCTCCATGGCTTCTTTTAATGATTTCCAAGCCTCATCACTATAAGCCTGTTTCTTGGAAAGAAGTACATAACCTTCTCCATTATCCACGTCTAAGACAGTACAGTTAAACTGTTGTCCCTTTTCCAGACTGCCAAATAATGAGAAATGTGGATCATCACTTAACTCAGCTACAGGAATCTTGCCTTCAGTATAAGATCCCACATCTACCAATACTCCATCCTCCAGTATATCAATTACGGTGCAATTGACAATGTCGCCTTCCTTCATTCTGTGGAAGGAACGGGAAAGTTCCTCTTCAAAATCTGCCATCGTAAGTTGTTCTTCATTAATTTTGTTTTCAATTTCTGACATTATATTACGCCCTTTCTTAGAATTTATTCAATTCAACATGCTTTACTCTAAACCAGTAGGAGTATAGATAACGGAAGCCTAGATTCTCATAAAGATTCTTAGCAATATAGTTGTCCTTTACTACTTGAAGATATGCCTTATGAAGCCCTCTCTCCTTAGCTTTCATTAACAGAGTGGTGCAAATACTCTTAGCAAGCCCATTTCCTCTCCATTTTTCATCCACATAGATTGCGTAAATCCCAATATGATCTCGCTCCATAATGCCAAGACCTGTTGCTATCGTCTTTCCATCGTGATGAACACAGGCAGAAATCACATCCCTTGGAATAGATTCATACATCTTAGGTACAATGGCAAGATGAAATAGATTGGTGGTCTTATTTAGCTGAAATAAGTTATTGATCCAATCTTGAGAAATAGAATCCTTCGTCTCTACTAACATGGAAGTACATTTAGTTGGAATGAAATCCATAAGACTTAGTACGAACGTATCCGTTTCGTGTTCTACTTCATAGTCCAAAGTGGCCAGATACTGATTTAACTGGGAGTGAAAAATGGGATTAATCTTAAAAATAGAAGGGGTGTGAAGTCTTTTATAATTAGATTCACAGTAGGCTACCTTCTCTGCTAGAGGAAGCTTAGAAGATCCTATAATATTGACACAATTGGTTCGATGTGTATAAAAATCCGAATATCCAATGAGCCAGTCATCGTAAAGCTCCGTCTTATAGGAGGGCCAGGCATTAAAGGACAATTCTTCTACAAACTTTATGTAGTTACGTTTAGTGGTGTCCATACCTGATACCTCCATATAGACAATGTGATTGAAACACGTAAACTTATTATAGTATAAAAAGCAAGTGGGTTTCAAGAGCTAGTAGGAAGAAATTGCTTTTTACTGTATTTTGACAATTGCAAGCTCTGTTACATATGATAATAAGTACAACAATAAAAGAGGTAAAGACATGAATATTTACACAGAAGGTGGGAATGCTACAGATAATAAGAGAGGTGATTATTTGGTAGAAATGTATGTAAAATTAATTCTAGAGGGGAAGCGCTTTTTTGCAGAGGTTCCAGAAAGAATTATGGATGAGACTAGACAGAAGCTGATTGAGGTTGGCAGAGAGGATTTAATAGAGCAGTAAAGAAAGAGAAGCCATTGTCGGATAGCAGAATAATTGTTGCCTACAATGGTTTCTTTTAGTTGATGTCTTGACATTCAAATCTTTCTGTCGTAAAGTTTGCACAAGAGAAACTATTACGAGAGAGGATGATTTTCTGTCTGATAAAGGAGGAACAGTATGAGACATAGAAAAAAGAAAATCTTATTAAGTATTATTATCATTCTTATAGTGGCAGTAGGTGCCACTGCAACATTTTACATAGTCCGAAAAGATGAGACGAAGGAGAAACAAGAAAAAGAAAAGCAACCGGAAGAGCTCCTTGTAGAATATATGAATCATATCGAAAAAAAAGAATATGAAGAGATGTATATAATGCTTTATGAGGATAGGACCAATAAAGAGGAATTTATTAGTCGTAATGCAAAGATATATGAAGGAATTGGCATAAAGAACATGAAACTTAGCAATATAACATCTACACATGAAAAAGGAGATCGAGTTTCTGTTGCTTATGACAGTTCTTTTAAAACCTTGGCAGGTGAGATAAGGTTTAGTAACAATGCTATTTTCCAACATACGGAAGAAGGTTATAAGCTTCTTTGGAAAGACAGCTTAATCTTTCCGGATTTGACGGAAACAGACAAAGTGAAGGTATCTGTTTCTAAGGCTGAGAGAGGACAAATCCTAGATCGTAATGGTAAAGTTCTGGCAGGCAAAGGAGTTGCCTCTTCGGTAGGTATTGTGCCTGGAAAATTGGAGGATAAGGAAAATTCCTTAAAGAAAATAGCAAAGTTATTAGATATTAAAGTAGAAACCATCGAAAAACAGTTGCAGGCAAAATGGGTCAAGTCGGACTCCTTTGTTCCTATTGCTACATTAAGAAAAATAAATAAACTGGATGTGTCAAAAATTGAGCCTGACCCGGAGGTGTTAGAAGAATATGATAGACAACAGAAACTTCTTAACATACTGGGAGTAATGATGACAGATACGGAAATCCGCTCCTACAATCTTGGGAAAGCGGCGTCACATCTAATCGGCTATGTTCAGACTGTAACAGCAGAAGATCTAAAAGAGCATGAAGGTGAGGGATATAGTGCCAATAGTGTCATTGGACGAAGTGGCATGGAAGGTCTTTATGAGAAGGAATTAAAGGGGCAAGACGGCTGTGCCATTACCATAATGGATGAGGACGGTAATAGTAAAAAGGAACTTGTGGCTATAGTAAAGCAGGATGGTCAGAATATAAAGCTAACAATAGATTCTGAACTACAACAGTCCCTCTACGATCAATTTCAAAAGGACAGGGGTTGTTCTGTGGCCATGAATCCTTATACAGGAGAGGTTCTGGCTTTAGTTAGCACTCCTTCCTATGATGATAATGGATTTATATTAGGATTGTCTAAAGAACAGTGGGACACGCTTAACAACGATAAGAATAAACCTTTATATAATCGTTTTCGTCAGGTATGGTGTCCGGGTTCCACCCTTAAACCAATTATGGCAGAAATCGGCCTAATGACTGGAAGCATCGACCCTAATGAAGATTATGGAAATGTAGGACTCTCCTGGCAGAAGGATGCATCTTGGGGGGCTTATAAGGTTACTACTACTCATGCCTATGACCCTGTGGTTTTAAAAAATGCTCTCATCTACTCAGATAATATTTATTTTGCGAAGGTAGCCTTAAAGATAGGAGCTGACAAGTTGGCCACGTCTTTGGATACTCTTGGATTTAATAAAGAAATACCTTTTGAGATTACTATGGCACCTTCCCAATATTCCAACACTGAGAAAATTGAGACAGAGATTCAGTTAGCAGACAGTGGTTATGGTCAAGGCCAGGTACTGGTAAATCCTCTCCACCTTGCCAGTCTTTATACGTCTCTTTTAAATGAGGGAAATATCATCAAGCCTTATTTAAAGTATAACGACGAACCAAAAGGTGAAGTATGGATACCTCAGGCATTTGACAAGCTTTATGTAGATACGGTGCTAGAGGGTGTAAAGGCCGTAGTAAATGATCCTAATGGAACCGGTTATGCAGCCCATAGGAAGGATTATACTTTGGCAGGAAAAACAGGAACTGCAGAGCTTAAAGCCACAAAAGAAGATAAGACGGGAACTGAAATTGGCTGGTTTTCTGTTTTTACTACAGATAAAAATGTGAAAAAACCAGTTGTGATTGTCAGCATGGTGGAGAATGTGAAAGACATTGGTGGAAGTGAGTATGTCGTAAAGAAGGATAAAGCGGTATTGGAAAAGTATCTAAAATAAAAGTTTGCTAAGTTATAAGTTGATTATAAAATTAAAAGGGAGGAAAACCAAAAATGAAAATGACGGTTCTCCCCCCTTTATGATATCTATTATTGAATTCCAGGAATCTTTGGTAATTCTTCAAAGCCCTTTTGCAATTCCTCATCCGTAGGAATAGAATCTGACATACTGCCATCCCGATAAGCGGAGTATGCAGTCATATCAAAGTAGCCGGTTCCAGTTAGGCCAAATAGGATAGTTTTTGCTTCGCCTGTCTCCTTACATTTAAGTGCTTCATCAATGGCGCATCGTATAGCATGAGAGGATTCTGGAGCTGGCAGAATAGTCTCATATTTAGCAAACATGGTAGCTGCTTCAAATACCCTAGTTTGCTCTACAGCAACTGCTTCCATATATCCATCGTGGTACAACTTTGATAATATAGGGCTCATACCATGATAACGAAGGCCGCCTGCATGGTTAGCAGATGGCATAAAGGTACATCCTAATGTGTACATTCTAGCCATAGGTGTTACCTTGCCTGTATCACAGAAATCATATGCATAACGACCTCTGGTAAGGGAAGGGCAGCTAGCAGGCTCTACTGCAACGAGTCTTGGATTTGCTTTTCCTAAGATTTTATCCTGAGCAAATGGGGCAATTAAGCCACCCAGATTGGAACCACCGCCTGCACAGCCGATTACAACGTCTGGATATTCATCAATTAATTCCATGGCAGTCTTGCTTTCCAAGCCAATTATCGATTGGTGCAGAAGAACTTGGTTAAGAACAGAACCAAGTACATATTTACATCCAGGAGTAGTTACAGCTTTCTCTACAGCTTCAGAAATGGCGCAGCCAAGACTTCCACTACTATTTGGATCTGCAGCAAGGATAGCGCGACCTGCATTGGTAGTATTACTAGGACTTGGTATAATATTGGCATCAAATGTCTCGATGATTGCTTTTCTATAAGGTTTTTGCTCGTAGGAGCATTTCACCATATATACAGTAAGAGGAATGTTGTAGTAGTCACAGGCTTCTGCCAAAGCAGTTCCCCACTGACCAGCCCCTGTTTCTGTTGTCAGACTGGTAAGCCCTTGTTTCTTTGCATAATAAGCCTGAGGAATAGCAGAATTCAGTTTATGGCTGCCGGAAGTATTATTTCCCTCATATTTGTAATAAATCTTAGCTGGAGTATCAAGAGCTTTCTCCAGGTTATACGCTCGAATGAGAGGTGATGGACGGTACATTTTATAAAATTCCTGAATCTCCTCAGGAATATCGATGTATCGGGTGGTGTTATCCATTTCCTGTTTGGCAAGCTCCTCGCAAAATACAGGATACAACTCCTCTACAGTCGCAGGTTTAAGTGTGCTAGGATTAAGCATAGGATCTGGGAGCTCCTTCATATCGGCTCTTAAATTGTACCATTGCTTTGGTAACTGCTCCTCAGGTAAATAAATACGATGTGGAATCTTTTTCATAATCATTACTCCTTTCATAGTCAAAGCTTAATAGGGTTTTCCGGCCAACGCTCGGATAAACTCAGCACTAGCAATTGCTATGCAATAAAAAAAGACCTTTGTCACAGCATTGCTACTGGGACAAAAGTCTTATAAACTTCTGCGGTACCACCCAAATTGGCGTTTATCACGCCCACTCACTCCATATACTTATATATATGCTCCCTTTGTAACGTGTTGAGATCACGTTAGGCATTACTAGGAATTATTCCTTTCTTCCTACCCTCATAAGCCCATTCAGTAAAAGTTCTGATGTTACGCTTACACCATTCGTAACTCGCTGGAAACAGATTAATCTTACCTACTCTTCTTATTCAACGGTTTGTTCTGATATATTTTTTATTAAAATTATTATATACATCAAGTGTTTAAATGTCAACCATTTTATGACAGAAAGAAATCCAGGATATGCCTAAGTATAATGCCTCGATATGTATTGAGATAACCACTAAATCATGTTAAAATAGATAAAAGGTGTTTTTTTGTGAAAGGAAGCGCATATGTGTAACATTAAGGTTTCAGAGTTACAAAAGCTTAATGGCTTATATATTCATAATATCACTGAGGGAATGAGTCAATATCTCTATTATATTGTGGAAGGAACTGAAGAGCAGCACTATGTATTTTTAGCTCACTTGATGGAAATAGGAGCTTCTTATAAGGCATTTGCAGATTTCTATTATAAAAGAATTAATGCCTCCAATATAAAACTTCTAAAAAAACATTTAACGGAGGAAGAGAGTATCCTTTTGGACAGCCTAATAAAGAAGGGGTATGAGGCTTTTAGAGAGGAAGAGTTTCTTCTGGTAGAATTGACGGATGAAATATTGAAGCTTCTGTTGCATATCAGTTACCAGGAGTGTTTGTTTTCCAGTTTTTATTTTACATGGCCACCATGTACCATATGGAGCAATTATGGAGGAAGATTCCTGTTATTTGCAAAGGAGCAGGAACAATGTGATCAATTAATAGTGGCCGCAAAGGAGATTGGAATGTTAATAGAGCGCTAATTTTCGAAACTACTAAATTTATTCGTCTAAATCTAGCATAATACATTCAGATTATTGACAGGAATATCAAATGATGGTACAATAACGATACAACTTAAATGTATATTGTTTTGGTAACGTTGGGGGACGTGAGAGAGCAATACATAAGAAGAGCTAGATAAGTGCTGTGGGTGCTAATCTAGCTCTTTTCGATATAAGTGAAGATTATTTTCGTAGATTTTCGTAAAAACGCATTTTAATGAATATGCTAAACAAATGTTTGTAACAAAATACTGTATTACAAGTTTTCTAAAACAATGGTAAAAGGACCGTCGTTTTCTATAGACACTAACATATCTGCACCAAACTGCCCACATTCTACCTTCTCCACCTGCTTACGACACTGATTTAGGAATACCTCATAAAGATGGTTGGCCATATCTGGAGATCCAGCTTGAATAAAGCTTGGACGATTACCTTTATGGCAATCTGCATATAGAGTAAATTGTGAGATGATTAATAGCTCGCCCTTTACATCTAACAGAGAGAGATTAGTCTTGTCATTCTCATCCTGAAATATTCTCAGCTTCACAAGCTTCTCTACATATTTTTGCACTTCTGCTTCTGTATCAGAAGCACCAACTCCTACCAAAACCAGAAGCCCATGGCCAATACTGCCAATACACTGACCATCTACGGTAACAGAGGATTTTTTTACTCTCTGAATGACTAATTTCATGATGTTCTCCTCGTTCTTTGGAAATATTAATGTATTTTGTGTTATTATACTTTTTTTTAGAATGAAAGTCCACAAAAGAGAGAAATCATAGTCAGCCCGCTAAGGAATTCTAACATCTTAGCCGAAATATCTGGTATAAGAAAAGAATATATTTTGTAAAGCAGGTGTGAGATCAATGGACAAGATCAATGTGAATGCCATAGCTGGAAGGGATTATAGTCTTTTGGAAGCGGAGCAAGGGAGCAAAACCGCACTACAGCAGGGAGACATTGTAGATGGCATCATTACCAACGTATCTGATATGATTTCCATTGCCTTTAACGACAAAGAGGTAAAGATTCCTCAGTCGGCAGTACAAAATGCCAAGGAAGGTCAAGTAAGAAAGTTTGAGATAAAGGATATATCGAATAAAAGTATTGTATTAAGGGAAATTGGAACTAATACAGAGAGTACATCGTCTGGTGTCTTGCAAACCAATGTGTTAACAGGTGGCAAGGCTTTTTCAGGTTATATACGAGAGCAGCCAAGCCAGGAGTTAATATCCCAGACAGAGAAAGTGTATACTCAGCTGGAACAAGTAAGGGCAACGCTTACTATAGAGGATTATGTAAATCTTAAGGACTTAGACAAGTCTCCTGAGGAAAGCAGCTCAGAAGAATTTGAAAAAAATTTGGAACGGATTAAGGAACAGAGGCAATTTTCAGAAAAGCATTTAGATAAACAGATTGAGAGATTAGATGTCAAACGGGAAAGTATCGAGCGCTATTCCATTTCTGCTATAACAGGTAATGCAAAAGATATTGAAAAACGACTAGATGAGGCAGGACTTCCTGTAACAAAGGCCAATATAGACCGGGTATCTACGGCTCTTGAGATGGCCTCTCAAGTATCATCTTTAACAGACGAGGCAAAGGCATATCTCATTGATAATGAACTTCAGGTGACTCCGGAGAATATTTATAAGGCGACTTATAGTGGAAGACAGGCATCCTATGGAAAAGATACCGTGGGTATTTCGGAGGAACAATGGCAGGAGCTAAAACCTAAGGTAGAGGATTTACTGAGAAAGGAAGGACAGCCAGTCAATGAGAAAAACCTTCAGATTGCTAAGTGGCTATTATCTAAGGAGCTGCCGATTACAACTGAAAGTATAGAACAGTTGTCCGCTCTTAATTCTCTTCAGGAGAGTTACGGGGAAGATCATATTCTTGACCTTTGTATCCAAGGTATGAAAGAGAAGAACTATCCCGAGAAAACAGATCTGATCCAGGCAGAAAAGAACCTGGACAATATCAATAAGACAATCTCAACCATGGATCTGTTACAACAATTGTCAGGTGAGGCTGCGGAGCAGGTAAAGCCAGATGAGATAATTACCTTACAACGGATCAGTGAATATCAGAAGACAGAGCAAAAGTCTGATAAGGCAGGATCCAACGAAATAAAGAATATAGTTGCAAGAAGACAGTTAGAAGAGATTCGTCAGAGATTGACCATGGAAAACTGTTATCATATGTATCAGCAAGGTATTGAAGTAGACACGGAGAGCTTAGAGAAGATAATAAATCAGTTAAAAGAGATAGAGGAGTCGTATTACAGACAATTTTATCAAAAAGGCGGAATAGAACCTAATGGACAGCAGGTAGATCTGTTGAAAGTTACGGACCAGGTGGTCAATGAGCTGAAAACGATGCCGGAGGCAATCCTAGCAGCTACTTTCTCTATGAGAAGAGTGATTACCTTAAATGGGTTGTATGAGGCTTCAGGGGCTGAAGAGTCCATCTCTATAACAGTGAAAGCTTCCTCACAGATGGAATCTTATGAGACCTTAATGACTGCTCCAAGACGGGATCTTGGAGATTCCATGAAAAAGGCATTTACCAATGTCGACCATTTATTACAGGAACTTGGCATGGAGGAAACCGACAGTAATCGTCAGGCGGTACGAATACTCGGGTATAATTCCATGGAGATTACGAAGGAACAGATTATACAGATGAAAGGCTATCAACTCCAGGTTCAGAAGGTTGTTAGGGATCTTACTCCACAAGTGGCAGTCTCATTAATTCAGGAAGGAGATAACCCTCTTGATATACCATTGTCTGAGTTAAGTGAGAAGTTGGAAGCAATGGGGAAATCTTTAGACACGACCTCAGAAGAGAAGTTTAGTGAATATCTATATAAATTAGATCAGAAAAAGAGCCTTACCAAGGAAGAAAGAGATGCATATATAGCAGTTTATCGCTTACTTTATCAGGTTGAGAAGACAGATGGTGCAGCTGTTGGAGCAGTAGTGAAGGCGAACCAGGAACTGACCTTAGGAAATCTTCTTACAGCTGTCAGAAGTAAGAAGAAAGAAGGAATGAATATTATGGCAGAGGAAAGCTTCGGAGGAGTGGATGCAATAACCAAGGGTAGTTCGATTTCGGAGCAGATTAACAGAGTGTTTATAGGACGTCAAATGACACATCAAGTGTATCAGCAGTTAGAGCCTGACCTTAGTGATCGTACTTATGAGCCGGATACTATGCATGATTTTATGGACCTTCGGATAGAGCAGCTCTATGAAGAAGCTAAACCGAATGTAGATAAATCTATTTCTCCATATGAGGAGAATCGCTATCAAGAGCTAATTTCTAATTTTGGAAAGACAAAAGAAGCAGCCATGTTGGTGGCAAATGGACAAGAAGTCAGTGCAAATCAGCTAGAAGCGGCAGGACTTCTAATGGCAGAAGGTTCCACTCTATATAGAGACATAAAAGAACAGGCGTTAAGACTGGATGAGGGGATTGCCAATAACATTCTTAACCTGTATGAAGGGTTTGAAGAAAATCTGGGAGAAGACCAAGTTAGAACATCTCTTCAGAACTTGACAGAAAAACTAAATCAAATGTTTGAAAAAAGCTTGGAGAGAGAGGATGTAACTGAGGGGCAGGTTAAGCAGTTACAGAGATACCAAAATTGTATTCATTTAGCAGGAAGTCTAAGCCATCAACAGACCTTTGAGCTTCCAGTGTTAATGGGGCAAGAGGTGGTGAATCTCAAGGTTAAATTAATAGAGGGGCAGCAGGATGTCTCCACTATAAAGATACAGATGAGCAGTAAGGAATATGGAACGCTAGATGCTATGGCGGTAGTGAAAGAGGGCGGATTACAAGCTTATGTGGTCTGTGATGACCGCCAGGTGGTGGACCAGATAAAAGCACAGGATGGCGCTTTGAGAAAGGACATAGAAAGCCTAGGAGTAAAGGTTGAGGAATTAACAATCACCATGAACCGCAAGAGTAAGGAATTCTATCGGACAGATATTACGGAAAAAGCAGCGGGAGAAAAACCTTCTAACCAATTACTTTACCAGATTGCCAAAATATTTATAAAATATGCAAAACAAACAAACATATAACAGAAAGGTGGATTTCAATGAAAATAAATAATAATATATCAGCATTATACACCAACAAATACTTAAACAAAGCGAACTCTGATATGGAGAAGGCCTTAGAGCGAATTTCCTCCGGATATCGCATTAATAGAGCAGCAGATGATGCAGCAGGAATGGCAATATCCACTAAGATGAAAACTCAGATTGCGGCATTGGAGCAAGCAAATCGTAACTCGGCAGATGCTGTCTCAGTTATTCAGATAGCAGAGGGAGCACTGGGCGAAGTTCAATCTATGTTGCAACGTACGAGAGAACTGTCGGTACAGGGGGCTAATGATACCTTGTCTGAAGATGATTCTGCTGCGATTCAGGCAGAGGTGGACCAGCTAAAGAAGGAGATAGACAGAGTCTCTACCATAACAGAGTATAATACAAAGCCTCTCCTAGATGGTTCTGTAGATCGCAAAGTTCTGTCCTCCAATAAAAAGATAAATTTGCACTATTTCTCTGATGAAGTGGAGCCTCAAGAATACAAGGTAAAAGTTACACAGTCTGCAACCAAGGCAACCTTTATTGCTCCTAGTGTTGTTCAAGGGACTACCTGTCCTGGAGGTTCCCTTAGTATCAATGGTACTGCTGTTATCATTGCCCCAGGTACTTCAGTAGATGCTGTATTGGACAAGGTAAAAAATCTCTGTGACACTATGGATATTTCTCTATCTACAGAAGGTGGAAGTTTGCTTGATGTAGGTTCCAAACTGGTTTTGACCAATAAATACTATGGAGCCTCTTATGAGGTTAATCTAAAAGATAGTGATCCTGCTATGTTAACATATCTTGGCTTAGATTCTGAAGCTGCCGTTACTGGGATAGACGCAAAAATATCAAAAGAAAAGGGCTTTAGTAATACTGCTACTGTTTTAACAGATGGTGAAACAGTAACCATCTCAGATAAAGAAGGCTTTATGATGAAGTTTAACGTAGGAGATGCCGCAGTAGACACAGAAGTTACATTCACAGTACTGGATGCAGGACCAATGAACATTCAAGTCGGATCCTCTGAGCATCAGGTTATGAGTGTTCGAATTCCGAAGACAGATACTTTGAGCTTGGGAATTGACAAGGTAAGTGTAAGGAACCAGTTAAGTGCTGAAAAAGCAATTACTAAGGTTGATGATGCAATCTCCCAGATAAGTGCTATACGTGCTAAACTTGGAGCATATCAAAATCGTTTGGAGCAGACTATGACCAATCTGGAAGGGGCTAGTCTGAATACGACGGAGGCATTATCAAGAATCAGTGATACAGATATAGCAGCAGAAATGACAGAATACACGCAGAAAAGTGTTCTGGTACAAGCAGCATCCGCCATGTTAGCTCAAGCAAACGAGAAGCCACAGCAAGTCCTAGCACTTTTACAGGGTTAAATGCGGAGGATGTAGAAAGGATAATGATATACAATGAATAAGGAAGATGTGATGGGTTATACAAATAGAGTTGTACATGCCAACAAAAGTGAATTGATTGTTATTCTATATGATATTGTTCTCCAAGATGTGAAGGAAGCAAGAGATAATCTCGCCATAACTGAAATCAAGGAATTCCAGAAATGCTGTGATCACAGCCTAAAAGCAGTAAATGAGCTAATGGTATCTCTAGATTTTCAATATGAGATTTCAGAGCAACTGTTTCGGCTATATACCTATGTAAAGGAGCTTATAGCTAAAGTAAAGACAAAAAAAGAGGATGTTCTTCTGGTGGAAGCCTATAACATAATGGAAAAGTTACGCTCCTCCTTTGTCCAGGTGGCCAGCCAGGACAAGTCAGAGGCAGTAATGCAAAATACGGAGCAGGTATATGCAGGCTTGACCTACTCTAAGGGCAACTTAAATGAGTCTCTACTGGAGAACGCTTCAAAGCGTGGATTTAGAGCATAGCTCATGAGTAAAATTATAACGATATGGACTCATCAGATAGTGCTTTAACCTGATTTAATAAAAAAGTATACCTCTTGTGTGCAGCATTAACCTCATAGATATAAGCATCAATTAAGTCCGGATCTAAACTGTTTTCAAAGTTAGAATAGGCCGTCTCTAATGCAATCTTTGTCCTTTGGAGTTCCTGTAGCAGCGCCTCTTCTTGTAAATTGACTTTACTTTTACGATGCTTCATTAAATCAAACCTTTCCAAAAAATTGTCCTGCATATTATTATATAAAGTGGGCAAAATAGCTACTTTATAGCCATACAGTATATTATAGTCTGCATAATAGATAAATATTCTTAATAATTAAAAAAAATTGGAAAAGTTATATATCATATTTTCCCCTTTTCTGTATATATTGTATAAACACAGAGTAAAAAGATACAAGCTATCCAAAAAGGGAAAGGGGAAATCAAATGGAAAAGTATGTGTTTATATTTATCCTTGTATTATGTGGGACTGTTCTGACCATTGCCATAAGGAAAAAGAGAATGGAGCTTTTTATAAATTTAATTCTCCGTCTTTTTGCGGGAGCAGTTGGTATCTATTTACTCAATGCAATTTTAAGTGCAGCCAATATACAAAGTGCAGTTGGGTTAAATGGTGTCAATGTGTTAATAGTAGGAACACTAGGTCTGCCAGGCTTTGTACTGATTTATTCGGTGGGAATATACTTTATGTTTCGGGGTTAAATAAAATGATAAAAGAAGAAAAATGCTTGTCTAATTAACAGTAATGTGTCGGACAAGCATTTTTATTGTTGTATAAAACTTGTTGACATTTCTGCGAAAGTTAATTATCATAAACATGTAAATAAATTCCAATAAAGAGAGGTGGTTTTTATTCCCTATATTGTACTTAGTTGCTTTTTGTTTGTTGCTATGGTGAATGATTTAATATCCTATCGTGTAAGCAACAAACTGATTGTATTAGGATTGATATTTGCTATTATGTTGCAGGTTAGTAAATATCAAGCATGGGGTATTCTTTACTTTCTATTGGGAGCCATGGTTCCCGTTCTTATCTTATTTCTTTTGTTTCTAGGTAATGTCTTAGGAGCTGGCGATATTAAACTATTTGCTGTTGTTGGCGGTAGTTTAGGAATTACTATAGGGATTCATTGTATCTGGTATTCTTTTGTGGCGGGAGCCATTCTTGCAATTTTTCTTTTAATTATTCGAGGGAATTTTCTTTTGCGTTTTCAGCATTTTACTCATTTTATTTCTACCTGTTTTATATGTAGATCCATAAGTGTCTATTGTGATAAGGAGACTAGGGATCAATCTAAATTTCATTTTACCACAGCTATTTTTGCGGGATTTTTATGCCTTGCAATAAAACAAATATAGAAAGGAGAAGTTTGGTGATAAGGGAAACCATATGTCTTTTTGATACAGACCTCCTTTACGGAAGAATGGTGCTGCAAGCTCTTCAGGAGGAGACCTTTCTTCCAGGGTCTTATGCATACTTTAGTGAAATGGATGCACTATATTCCTTTTTAATAAGTAATCAAGTAACAGTGCTTCTGTTAGAGAAGAACAAGGAGCAGGAATTCTATCAGAAGCTTTCCGAAGAGGGGTTGTCTGAAGAGCAGTTAAAAGGGTGGCAGGAGAAAATCCTTTTGCTGACAGAGGAACCTGGAAGTAGGGAATGTGAATTATACAAATATCTACCTCGTCAGGAATTTGGAACAAGGCTAAGGAATTGGAGGACAGAGAGATTTGGAGATAGTAGTAAAGAAAAACAGGAATATGCACTAAGTAGCAGGTGTAAACAGGTACTTACCGGATATATTACCTTTGGGGGAGCAAACTTAGGCAAGTTCCTGGCTGGTATCAGGCAAAGTGCAGTTGGTGGACTTGTGCTGAATCTGGAGATTTTTGCTTATACAAGTCCTCATATTAAACCCAAGAAGAACATGTCTGATCTGATTTATCTGGCAACACTTGATCAACTTTCAAAGGTCAGTATAAAAGATTATGTCTATACGATAGAAAACATTGATTGTGTAGAGCCCATTATGCACTATAGCGATGGCTATGAGTTAGATAATGAAGCTGTTAGCAGACTGGTAGAGTTTCTTCGGACGCTACCTTATGAGAGAATTATTCTTATTACTGATTGCAGGCATCGAGGGGTGGCGAGGCTTTTGGAGCTATGCGATGAAGTAAAGGTAGAGGAACCAGGAAGTCCAATTGAACAGCACAAGAATAGTCTAATGAGGCAGATGCTTCATTTGGAGGGAAGAGAAAAGCTGTTAGGGAAACTAGAGCAGATAAAGAGGGAACAGGTATATGGATAGAGAGGATCTATATAAAGAGGTCAAGGGGCAAGTATTGACCAATTTGAATCTTATCAAAGAGATTTCAGATGAAGAAGTGATGGATTATATTGACAAGATTATTGATCTCTGTGTGGAAAAACAATATCTTACGGTAGAGCATAGACGTCAATTGCGAAATAGGGTGTTTAATTCTATCCGAAGATTGGATGTGCTACAGGAACTGTTAGATAACCCCTCTGTCACAGAGATTATGGTAAACGGGTCAAATCACATTTTCTATGAGGAAAGAGGAAGACTTCATCTCTGGAATAAACAGTTTGAGTCAGAGGAACGCTTAGGAGATGTGATTCAACAAATTGTAGCAAAGGCTAACCGAGTAGTAAATGAAGCTAACCCTATTGTAGATGCAAGACTAGCAGATGGTTCTCGTGTTAATGTAGTACTGTCTCCCGTTTCCCTGGATGGCTCAACACTCACTATTCGTAAGTTTGGGGAACATAACATTACCATAGATGAGCTTATACAATATGGGTCTATAACAAAGGAAATAGCATCTTTCCTAAAAAAACTGGTACAGGCCAGATATAACATTTTTATAAGTGGAGGAACCGGTTCAGGAAAAACTACCTTTCTCAATGCTCTCTCTTCTTTTATTCCGTCAGAAGAACGTATTATTACCATAGAAGATTCAGCAGAACTAAGGCTTCGTCACCAACCGAATCTGGTGAGAATGGAGGTCCGCAACGACAATGTGGAGGGAAAGCATGGAGTCAGTATAAGAGATTTAATTAAGACCTCATTGAGAATGCGACCGGATCGGATTATAGTAGGAGAGGTCCGCGATGCAGCAGCCATTGATATGCTGACTGCCCTTAACACAGGGCATGATGGTTCTCTAAGCACAGGTCATGCCAATTCACCGGCAGATATGCTTAGTAGGCTTGAGACAATGGTTTTATTAGGGACTGAGATTCCTCTACTAGCAGTAAGAAAACAGATAGCCTCAGCCTTAGACATTATTATTCATCTTGGAAGACTTCGGGATAAATCCAGACGTGTCCTAGAAATCGTTGAGGTCTTAGAGGTTTCCAATCAGGATATTGAGATTCAGCCACTCTATGTATTTAGGGAAGAGGGGATTGATGTGGACGGAAGAATATTAGGAGGTCTGGTTGCCACCAATAATAAACTGAAGAACAGGAATAAATTAGAAAGGGCAGGGATAATAATTGAAGACAGTTGATTATACAAAGGTGGAGAAGCAAGAAATAATTAAGGTTGTCATCCTGGGGGTGGTGGTGCTTGGAACTCTTGGGTATCTCTTTTACGAAAGTATCGTGGCAATGTTTCTTATGCAGCTTTTGCTGATTCCCTATTTACATAGTTGTAAAAAGGAGATTTATAAGAAAAGGCTTTGGAGCGTCAACCAGGAATTTAAAGAGTTTTTATTAAGCTTAAGCGCAGCTTTAAACGCGGGTTACTCGGTAGATAATGCCCTTTTAGAAAGTAAAGAGGGCCTGAGACATCTACTAGAGTCTGAAGCAGATATGATGCTTGAGTTAGATTATATGATTACACAATTACAACTTAATATGACAGTGGAGGACATATTTATTAAGCTGGAGGAACGCCTACCCATTGAAGATGTACATAACTTTGTAGATGTTTTTGCTACTGCCAAGCGGACAGGGGGGGATATTATTCATATTATTCAATCTACAAGTACTTGCATTCGAGATAAGGTGGAGGTAAAACGAGAAATTCAGACAATGATAACAGCCAAGAAGTTTGAAGGAAATATTATGTGTCTTGCACCTATGGGAATTGTTCTGTATTTGCAATTAGGTTCACCGGGGTACCTGAGTCCTCTTTATCATAATGTGATAGGTGTCTTTATTATGACGGCACTCCTTGGAGTATATGGTATGGCATTTTATCTTACTACTCGGATTATGACCATTGAAGTCTGAGGTATGCCTATGATAATAATAATTTGTATTTATAGTATTACTTTAATCTTATGCATTATTTTTCGGTCTTATCAAAGAAAATTTCTTAATACCATTTCAAAAAAGCAATATCATCTCTTTTTTCTATTTCCAGTTAGCCTTATGATGGCTGATATCATCGATGCTCTTCGCCCTAACCATAAAAAAAACTATCAAGAAGAATTAAAATCCTTATATGTATTTGAGGATTGTATAACAAAAAGCCGTCTGCTTCTAGCTCAGACAATCGCATATGTCATTGGAATTATACTTTTGTTCAATACCTTCGCCTTGGTAATCCAGCTTACAAAGGCTAGCGAGACGAAGACTATCACAGAGAATATGGTAAACAGACCAAATTATGGAGAGAAAAGCCACACAGAGTCCTATCAGGTTGTGATTGAAGATGAAGATCTGTATTTTAAAGAGAAGCTTCAATATAAGGTTACACCTAGGGCTTATACCGAGGAGACCTTTTACGAAGTGATGGATCAGGCTAAGTCTTATATCAGTCAGCGAGTGTTAGGGGAGAACCAGTCTGCTGACAAGATTACAACCTCCTTAAATCTAATGAAGTCTATACCTTCTCTTGGGCTAAAAGTAAGCTGGCGGAGGGATGATAAGGAAATGGTAGAGTATGATGGGAGTATTGCCAATAAATCTATTACACAGAAAAAGCAGGTCGTATTAACGGCAACGATTAGTTTCGGAGACTTTAAAGAAGAGTATCAAGTACCTTTGACCATACTGCCTTTTGATCGGGGGAGTAAAGATGAATTACTTCATAAGGTTACTACAGCACTTCAGGAGGCAGATGTCTCAAGTAGTACGGAGGATAAGTTTTCATTGCCAAAGACAGTAGATGGTGCCAAAGTATATTTTCTGAAAGAAAAGCGCCAACAGTATATAAACGTTATGCTTTTTGGAGTAATAATAGCAAGTCTTGTACCACTGCTTGCAAAGAGAAAATTAAAGGAGAAGTTAGAGAAACGGGAAGAAGAGCTTAGAATGGATTATCCAGAGGTTGTAAATAAACTATCTTTGTTACTGGAAGCAGGAATGACTGTGACAAGAGCATGGACTAAGATTGTACAGGACTATGAAGCAGAAGTAGGACAAAAAAAACGTAAAAAGCGATATTCCTATGAAGAGATGTTAGCCAGTTACTATGAATTAAAAAATGGGTTAAGTGAAAGTCAGGTGTATGACAACTTTGGCAGGAGAATTAAACTGACGCCTTATATGAAGTTAGGATCCCTGTTAGCTCAGAATTCTACCAAAGGTATGGAAGGAATTTTAAGATTCTTAAAAGGGGAATCCGTAGAGGCTTTTGCAGAAAGAAAGGAACTGGCAAAAAGACTGGGAGAGAAGGCGGGGACAAAGATGTTACTGCCCATGGGACTTATGTTAGGAATTGTTTTAATAGTGATAATAGTACCTGCTTTTTCTATTTTATAAGTTGGTATTGTTAATAAAATGAGAGGAGTGTTTATATGAAGCATGTAGCACAAACAGCTGCAAAGATAAAGGATGCAGCACAAAGATTTATCCGAGAAGAGGATGGCGTTGGAGTAGTGGAAATCATTTTAATTCTTGTAGTTTTGGTAGGACTGGTCATTGTCTTTCAGAATGAAATTGGAGATATAGTAGATGATGCTATAGGCGCATTTTCAGATGATGCATCTTCAATATACGAGTAAGGATAGTAATAATAGAAGAAAGGAGTAATTCATGACACAGGTTAGGGGAAGTATCACAGTATTCTTAACGCTTGTAATGGTATGTATCATCTCTCTGGTAGGCACAATGTTAGACCTTGCCCGGTTTGAAATGGCGGATCATCTAGCCTATAACGCCTTGGTGACAGCCGTAGACTCGGAATTAACTAATTATTGTAAGGAGATATATGAAGACTATAAAATCTTCCTTTTAGATGGAGGTCAAAAAGAAGAAAACATGAATGGAGAGGAATATGTAAAATCGGTACGTGATTATCTGACATATTCCTTTGAGCCAGAAAAGAATATCCAGCTTGGCAATTTTTCGCTTCCCCTTTCCACTACAGACTTTTTAGCGATTGAACTAAAGGGCTGTACCCTAAAGGGACAGACCATGATTACAGACCAGGAAGGAGAAATCTTTCAGCATCAGGTGGAAGAGTATATGAAGTATCATGTGCCCGGTGAACTGGCGGAAAGTCTTTTGAGTAAACTGAATCTATTACAGAATACAAAGACAACTATGTCTGTATTTCGAAAAAAGATGGCGGTGGAAGAGAAATCTGCAAAAATCAGTGAGTCCATCATGAAACTGATTACCTTACTGGAAGGATTGACTTTTGATGATGGAGAACTCGAAATGACCAAGGATCATTATATTGTAATCCAAGATTATTTTGGGAAACAATTCTGTACCGAGAAGGTTGGACCGAATGCAGTTGCTATTAATCATAATCTAGTATGGGATTCTCTACATGATAAATATACTAACCCTGTTACTTGTTTAACCGCTATTCAGGTAGAAAATGAGAAAATAAATGCTTTAGAAAAAGAGTGTGAAGAGATTAAGAAACAGTCGGAAGATGAACAGGACGAGAAAATATGTAAGAAATTGAAAGAAGAGTTGTCGAAACGAGAGGAAAAAATAGAGGAGCTTAAGAATAAAATCGGTGAGGATGGTTTACCACTCGTGGACAAGGCAAAAGGAATGCAAGAAAAGATTGTTTTGGCATTAAATACGATTGATGGTCTTAGAGGCCAAAAAGAAGCCTGTGAGAAGGAAATGAATGATTTCGAATTGTATTTAAATACAAAGAAAACTGAGTTAGATGAGGGCTCTTATAAGGCAGCAAACGAGGAACTAACGGAGTTAAAGGAGTATCTATGGAAGGTAGATGAGACTGGAGTAGACACTTCTATTATCGGGGATGTTATGGCAATGAAAAATTGTCTTAAAACCAATCTTGTTGCATTAAACAAGACAATCGCAATGGAGTCTCATGTTCGACCAGAGATAGAAAAAGACTACTTTAAGTTTAAAGTGGATGTGAAAGATGCGCTGGAATCATATAAGAGCTATACTATAAGACCCCTTCATTTCGATTATTCTAGGTTAAATACTAAAAAAAAGGAAGAGAGCCCAGTGAAAGGACTTGGCAATTTGGTTGAGGATGGCATCTGCCACTTGATTCTTAAGGATACCACAAGTCTCTCTAAACAAAGTCTTAGCAAGAGTAATCTCCCAAGTCAAAGCATGGCAGCAGTCCAGGTTGGAAATGAGAAAAAGGATCAAAGCGAGAAACTGGCGGACCAGATTTCTGATCAGGATAGTAATCTTAGCTCCAGTATGGAAGAATATGAATCCATCTGTCAGAAGGCAGAGCCGGAGGGCGGAGCTTTAAATGACATGGCAAGGCGTCTACTGTTAAACTCCTATGGTGTAAGCTATTTTAAGAATTATGCTACTCAGTATAACATAAAGAAGAAAGAAGCCAGACCAGAGAAGACACTGTCAAAGCCCACCGTTATGGAATATGAGCAGGAGTACTTAATAATCGGAGGTGATACAGACGATGAGAATGTGAAGGATATTGTAAACCGCACCCTATTTATACGTACGGCCATGAATTATCTATCTCTATTAACCGATCAGACAGCTCGAGGTAAGGCACTGGCAACCGCCACAGCCATGGTAGGATTTACGGGCTGCGGGCCACTAGTAACAGTCGTGAAGCATGTCATATTAATGGGCTGGGGTTTTGAAGAGGCTTTAGTGGATGTAGGAGCTTTGATGCAAGGAAAATCTGTTCCTTTATTCAAAAAGGCAAGTAATTTTAGTGTCAGATTTGAGGAACTACTTTCTATTAATAAGACACTAATTCAGACTAAGATTAAGAGATTGCCAGAGAAAGGAGATTCTCTTCTAAGCCTGACCTATGAGGATTATTTGAACTTTTATATGCTTATGGTAGGACCGGATACCTTATCTTATCGAATGATGGATTTGATACAGGAGAATACCCGTGTTAGATATAAGAAAGATTTTCTCATGAATAATGGAGTGTTTGCCATGGAAATGGGCTTAGATTGTGAGGTTCCCAATAAATTTATTAGTTTACCACTAATTAAGCAATTTATTGGACAATCTGATATCTCTTCCAGTATACAGATTTCTACAGAATATTCTTATTAAGAGCGGAGACTAAAACGAAGCAGGATGCCCATTCAAAAAATTAATTAAGTTCTCTTCAAGCATCTGTTGCCCCAGAAAAGCAGTGAAAACCCAATGGGTGGGCGTCCTGCTTCGTTTTAGCTAGATTAATCAGAAAGGATTTGGTGGTGGATATGAGAGGAAAATGGATGACTAAAGGATCTATAACAGTGGAAGCCACCTTGGTCTTTCCTTTGTTTTTCTTTGTAATAATAGGGTTTATCTATTTTTTTCAGGTGTTTAAGACAGAGATAAAGATACAGGGTAACATAACTGAGATTGCTCAAGAAGCATCTCGTTATGGCTATCTTTATGATACCCTTGCTCATAGCGGAGAAGAAGATAGCCCAAAGAACCAGAGTAACCCCAATATTAAGAACATACTGTCCAAACTTGTAGAAGGAACCTATTACAAGATTCGTTTTAGAGAGTTAAATGAAGAGGATAATAACTTACCTGGTGTGTCCGGAGGAATTGATGGTGTCACCTTTCTTGGGTCATCTTTTATGGAGGAAGATGGAATTATTGAAGTGGTAGCTTCTTACCGAGTGAAAATACCTGTCCCATTCTTCTCAAACTTCACATTTCCTGTAATTCAACAGGTAAAGACACGGGGATTTATCGGAGCCACCCTACTAAAAAAAGAAGAGGATAATGGAGCAAACCAGAATAACGAGGATGAATACGTATACATTACCGAGTCGGGACAGGCATATCACAGCCAGAAAGACTGCACTTATCTTAAGGTTAAAATCAGTTGTGTGTCCAAAGATGCCTTAAGAAATCTCAGAAATAGTAGTGGAGCGATTTACTATCCTTGTGAAGCTTGTACTGAGGGTCATGGTGAACAGCAATCCTATTACATAACAGAATATGGGGATCGATATCACAGCAGTAAGCTTTGTAACAAAATTAAACATAACATATTAACAATTAAGAAATCTGAAGTAGGTAGTAGAAGGCCTTGTTCCAAATGCTATAAATAGTAAATAAGAAAGGAATCCATTATGAATCTGGCTATAATAAAAAGCGTTATTATCATTGTTTTTCTAATAATTAGCACAATTTTTGACTTAAAAAATAAGAATATTCCCACCGTGCTCATCTTAAGCTGTGGGGCAGCAGTCCTACTACTGTCCCTACCAGATCCCAATATGAATTGGATGGGTAGTTTGTTTGGAGCCTTACTGGGAGCCTTGATGTTAGTGCTTAGTAAGGTTCTAAATGGAGCAATTGGAGCAGGAGATGGATTTGTTATTCTATTGGTAGGCTTTGTAATGGGGCTTTATGGTGGTTGTGTTGTGCTATTCTATAGTTTGTTTCTGGCAGCCATTTTCTCCATAGTAATGCTCTGTTTAAAGAAGTTGACTAAAAAAGATAGTATACCCTTTGTACCATTTGTATTGATATGCTATTTGGGGGTGTATTTTGGATGAGGACCTCGGAGTTAAAAGGAAGTATTACTGTAGAGACAGTATTTGTATTTCCAATTATATTTGTAGTCATTTTAACCCTTATGTATATGTCGCTGATTATGCATGATAAGGTGGTTCTCCAGTCTGTGGCTGAGGAGGCATTGGTCCGCTCCAATCAGTTATGTCATCAGCCCAGTGATGTCTTAAGCAGTTCGATACAATATAATAAACTTTTAGATACCAGCCTTCTTGGTGAAAGTGAAGATAAACATAAGGGAGAGCTGGCTTATTATATCAGCCAGGAATTGGAGGGAAAGCTATTTATCTGTGAAATCAGCAACATTCAGATTCATCTGCAGGAGGACTATTGTCAGATAGCTATAGAAGCGGACTGTAAAGTAAGTCTCCCTATGGTAATAGAATACATTAAAGATTGCAGACAGATCAGTGTGAGCCAACAAAGAAGCTATCATCTACCTGAGAGCTTTGCCAGAAAAGCCGAGGTGATTCTGGGAACAGTGTCTCAGGTTAAAGGAGTAGAGCGAATTACTCAATTTCTAAATAAGGTAGGAGCTTTCTTAGGAAAAAAGTAAGGAAGGAGAATATGTAATGGAAATTCAGGAGTTAATGTCCTTAAATAAAAATCAACTTTCCATTCTCATAAACCAGAGAGAAAAAGAAGAAGACTTTCGCTTTTATATGCTTCAAAAGAATACCATAGATTTTCTGCTTCCAGTACAAAAGCTGTATGAGGAAAGTATGGTGAGCTATGTCTATGACACCACAGAGAAGGAATCGTTTTTTAGTTATTCCAAAGGGATACGATTACGAGAAGAATCTGTGAAACAATTGGTCACTCAGCTTTTGGAGGCTTTGATTCAAGGTAAGGAATACTATTTTGACGAGGATAGTTATCTCATGAACCCGGAATGTATCTATTTAGATGTCAAGCAGAACAGGTATTATTTTTGTTACTGTCCAGATTATGTAGAACCTATTCGAAAACAGATATTAAGTGTTGTAGGGTTTCTTATGAATTTAGTAGATTATGAAGATTTATCAGCTGTAAAATTAGTGTACCAACTTTATCAGATGGTAGGAGAAGAAACCTTTTCAACGAATAGAATATTGAGTTATGTAAAGAAATTTCATTTTGAAGAAGAGAAAGACATAGAAAAGAATAACATAGAAAAGCCACAACTAATTACCTTGACACCAGAGTTAGAAAGAGAACTTGCAAAGGTTAAGGTTACTCCCGTTCAACCACCTAAAGCCCATGCTTCTCCAATTCTATCGAGCACGCCTCCACCAGTCCCACCTCAATCAAGTCCAATTCCATCTACTTTCCAAACACCCCTTAAATCTGTTGGACAGATGAAAGAAGAACCCAGTGAATTAGATATGACACTTAATAAAGGTACAATAGCATTTATCTTCTCTACAGCAGCATTTCTGGTTCTTTTTTGTGCTGGATACGCGCTTGGTGTATTCTATACTAAAATTGGTCATCAGCTGGACATAAAAAAGCTTGCACTCTACGTTGTTCTTGTTTT
This sequence comes from Bacillota bacterium, assembly GCA_023411225.1. Lineage (GTDB taxonomy): Bacteria > Bacillota > Clostridia > Lachnospirales > Lachnospiraceae > KM106-2. The sequence continues at coordinate 11,386 of JAEYPA010000108.1, read as the reverse complement.
AGTTGTAGAAGGATACATTGCCTGGAAAGTCTTTGGTGGGGCAGAAAAGAAAGGAGACTGTGATGTACCAATAGAGTATAAACTCCTGCCTTGTAATAAGGGGTCTGATACCATTTGTATGAGTCAGTTCCCATTTCGTATCGGAAAGGATGATACGCTAGTGAATGGGGCCATTATGAATCCTCAGGTAAGCCGTATGCACGCTATCTTTACTATGGTGGATGGAAAGATCTACCTTCAGGATGTTAACTCCTTAAATGGAACTTATGTCAATGAAGTGCGACTACAGCCACAAACTAACCAGCTCCTTCAACTGGGTGATTCTATTAGATTTGCCAACAATGTCTATCAGCTATCCAATTAAATAATAAATGGAAAATACTGCGCTTTTATGATATGATAGCTTGTATAATAATAGTATATCCTATAGATGAACACATTTAGAGGACTATATTTACCTAATTATAGAATTAGAGGGACAGCTATGGTTGAAAGATTAGCAGAATATTTATGGCATAAACAGTATGGAATTCAAAATACTAATTTTCCCAATGTAAGAATTTTGTATAGGGCGGAAGCAGATGGCATTAGAGTTATAGTAATGTTTGGCATGGATGATGAGGGTTGGTTTTCCCTAGAGCAATACCTGCACATTCTGGAACAGGTAGAGAAGTCCTATTATGAAAAAGGATATGCAAGAGTAGAAATACTGAGTCTGTTATGTACTAGGAATGTGGAAGCAGTTAAACCATATTGTCAGATGGGAAGATATACTCACTGGGTAGTAAATACTGTGGAGAATCGCCTCTTAGTATTTGAAAATCAACCACAGACCTTTGGCGATGTAAGATTTCAATTGGAAAGCTTATTGATTGGTGAATTGCATAAAGTGGGAGAAGAGTATTCAAACCCCGTCAACAAGAAACCAACTGGATATAATGGTTTTAGAAACAGTTCTCTTCGTCAGGGATCCTTTAGAAGGCGATTGGAAGGAAAGCCTGTTTTTACTATCCTATTAGTGTTGGTCAATGTATTAATTCTCATAATAATGAAGATAACAGAAAATTATGATGTGATATCATCGCCTTTTGGAGCCTTTTATGATACCGGGGCAGAGCTTCAACATTTGATTGATTGGGGTGCGACCAACTACTCTCTTATAGTAGATAATCACGAATATTATCGTCTCTTTACAGCCATGTTTTTACATGGGGGATTTGAACATTTAGTCAACAACATGGTGGTGCTTGCTGTAGTTGGTTATATGTTGGAGACGAATTTTGGTAGTGTTCGATTTTTGATTATTTATATGGTCTCAGGTGTTTTGGCTAATATTGGATCTATATTTTATTTTCATGAGATAGGAGAGAATATAGTTGGTGTAGGAGCTTCCGGTGCTATCTTTGGCATTGTTGGAGCATTTGCCTATCTGGTTCTTAGGTACAGAGGAAGAGGCTTAGATGTTTCATCTAGACGATTTATCTTTTTTGTTATAATTACTGTTTATAGTGGTTTCCGAGCACATGATAATATAGATAATGCTGCCCATATAGTAGGCTTTTTTGTAGGAATACTAACCTGTATTATGTTAGATGTGATTCGTAGAAATAAAAGGATGGGGTGAAACTAATGAAAATTAATATGTATTATGGTGGAAGAGGACTATTGGAAGATCCTGCTTTATACGTGATGAGTAAGCTGGAAGAGGTTTTGAAGGAATTAAGAGTTGAAGTAGAACGTCATAATTTGTTTGAGGAGAAAAGTACTATTAGCATGCTTCCTCAAACCTTAAAAGGAGCTGACGGTGTAATTCTAGTCACTACTGTTGAGTGGTTTGGAATAGGTGGCTATATGCAGCTATTCTTAGACTCCTGTTGGTTCTATGGGGATAAAGAAAAATTAGCAGGTTTATATATGCTTCCTGTAGTATTATCTACTACTTGTGGGGAGCGAGATGCAGAAAATAGTCTAAGCAAGGCTTGGGAGATGTTAGGTGGTCGTGTACAACCGGGCCTTACTGCTTACGTGGAAGATTATGTGGAATTTGAGACCAATGCGGACTATGCTGTAATTGTCGAAAAGTATGCTGAAGCACTCTATCGTGGGGTTAATCAGAAGGTTAAAGTATTGCCTAATAGCCAAACGGTAATGAGAAATAAGGTTTTACGGAATCTTTCTTTAGAACTTACGCCTCAGGAAAGTGAACAGCTTTCCGTCTATGCATCTGATGACACCTATGTAAAGAAGCAGAAGGAAGATATTAAAGAGCTTACTATGCTGTTTAAGGAGATGTTAGGAGAGAGTAAAGGGAAAGAGGAAGACACTCTTATGAAGCTTAAGGATGTATTCCAACCAATAGACAACTTTAAGGCTAGCTATTCTATTGAGATCAAGGACAAGAATAAAAATCTGGTAATTGAGATTGAGGCAGATCAGTTAAATTGTTATTATGGAGAAAAGGCAGATGCGGATGTCATAGCCAGAACCACAGATGCAGTTTTGACGAAGATTATCGGGGGGGCTTTGACTTTCCAGAAGGCTTTTATGACTGGTGACATTGCAGCAAAAGGGAATTTTAAGACCTTAAGAAGTTTTGATACCCTTTTTCCATTCTAAGGGCTCAGTAGAGGAAAATTATAACAGTAATAGAATATTTATGTACATATAGAAAATATTATCACACATAGCAAACATTGTTTTATCCATACTATGAATATAAGGCTTGTATCGGAGTTTTATACCTTGATGGTTATGCTATAAAGAATAGTGAGTTTGCTGAGGTGTAATATTGAAAGAATCAAAGGAAAGAGTTAAGGAAGAACAAGAATTCAATCGTCAAAGACTTAGACACCAGATGTGGCTCATAGGGTTGTCTGTTCTTGGCGTGTATGTTGGATTTCGTTATTTGGTACCCCTATTCTTTCCTTTTTTAATTGCATACTTAATTGCCAGGCTTATTATGCCCTTAGTGAATTTTATGAAGAATCGTCTCCAATTTCCTTTATTATTCAGTAGTATATTTAGTTTGGTTGTTTTTTTGGGGATTTTTGGTACTGGTTTATTTTACTTAAGTACTGTTTTGCTTAGACAGTTGAAGAATCTTATTAATGACCTACCAACATATGCGAAAGCCATTGCAGGTAGTATGGATTCCCTTTGTTGCTTCTGTGACCATACCTTTGGATGGAAGGCAGGACGTTCCAGTCGCTATCTGGATGATAATATGCACTTAGTATGGGGAACTGTTAAGGATATGATTATGCCTATTATCTCGGAGCAGACACTAAATCTGTTAATGGGACTTTTTGCTCTCATTTCTGTATTGCTAATAATCTGCATTGGGATTATTAATCTGATTCAGGATTATGAGGACATTAAAGGTAAATATAGAACCTCTGATTTTTATAAATTTATTTCACCTGTGACCAGCAAACTAAGTAAAGTAGGCTACGCCTATTTAAAAACACAGTTGGTCATTATGTCGATAAACAGTGTGATATTGGTAGCGGGGTTTATGTGGATCCGAAGTCGGTATTCAGTGCTAGCAGGTATATCAATTGCTGTATTGGATGCTTTTCCTGTACTGGGAAGCGGTTTGTTTCTTGTGCCGCTTGCTCTAATTAAGTTGCTACAGGGGCGTTACTTTGGGGCAGCAATAGTGTTGTCTATATATATTATATGTGAGGTTATCCGATCCTTTATTGAGCCTAGAATGTTAGGTGATAGAATAGGTCTTCATCCTTTCTTTACCCTTGTGGCTATGTTTGTAGGCTTCCGTTTATTTGGTATTTTTGGATTTTTAGCAGGACCTCTTGGATTGGTTATCGTGAAAACCATTGTTCAGGAGGGTTCTAAGACAGGAGGGACTTGACAAAATAAAACATGTATCTTACAATCATCCTATATATTGGCTGTGATGGGGAATAGTAGAATTTTTGCTGCCTACAAAGAGAGAGAGTCGTTGGTGAGAGATTCTTTAGGTGCAGGATTTGAACCTACCCTGGAGCTCTGTATGAAAGTACAGCGTGTTTCTAGCGTTAATAGAGTAAAAGAGAGCGATAAAGAATTTTGTTGCTAAATAGGGTGGTACCGCCGAATCTTTCGGTCCCTTGGTTGGACTTGAAGGATTTTTTTATATTATAGGGAATTCTGTATAATTCTCTATCGCATAAGAAATATCCCGCTTTGTTTATTGCAAAGAAAGTTCTTTTTAAGTCCGATAGGTAAACAGTAGTCTAAACAAGAAAGGGAGATGCTAATATGGCAAAAGACAAGAAATTAGTTGAAGCAATAACGCCAATGGGTGAAGACTTCGCTCAGTGGTATACCGACGTTGTAAAAAAGGCAGAATTGATTGATTACTCTAGTGTACGTGGATGTATGATTCTTCGTCCAAATGGCTATGCCATCTGGGAAAACATTCAGAAGACCTTAGATGCTATGTTCAAAGAAACTGGTGTAGAGAACGTATATATGCCTTTATTTATACCAGAAAGTCTATTACAGAAGGAAAAGGACCATGTAGAGGGTTTCGCTCCTGAGGTAGCTTGGGTTACTCACGGTGGATTAGAACCTTTACAGGAAAGACTTTGCGTTCGTCCTACCTCTGAGACTTTATTCTGTGATTTATATTCCAATATCGTGCAAAGCTATAGAGATTTACCAAAGTTATATAATCAATGGTGCTCTGTAGTACGTTGGGAAAAGACCACCAGACCTTTTCTTCGTTCCATGGAATTCTTATGGCAGGAAGGCCATACTGCTCATGCTACAGCAGAAGAAGCAGAAGCAAGAACCGTTCAGATGCTAAATCTGTATTCTGATTTCTGTGAAAAGGTTCTGGCAATCCCTATGATCAAAGGCCGTAAGACAGACAAAGAAAAATTTGCAGGTGCTCATTCTACTTATACCATTGAAGCTTTGATGCATGATGGTAAGGCGTTACAGTCTGGAACCAGCCATAACTTTGGCGATGGTTTTGCTAAGGCATTTGACATTCAATTTACGGATAAAGACAATAAACTGCAATATGTGCATCAGACCTCTTGGGGAATGTCTACCCGTATTATTGGTGCCATCATCATGGTTCATGGAGATGATAGCGGCTTAGTGCTTCCTCCAAGAATTGCTCCTACTCAGGTTATGGTTATCCCAATTGCCCAGCATAAGGAAGGCGTATTAGAGAAAGCCAATGAGGTGAAGGAAGCTTTAGTGACAGCCGGATACCGTGTGAAATTAGATGATTCTGAGAAGACTCCTGGTTGGAAATTCAGTGAGCAGGAGATTCGTGGTATTCCAGTCCGTATTGAATTAGGACCTAAGGATATGGAAGCAAATCAAGCGGTAGTAGTACGTCGTGATACCAGAGAAAAGATTGTAGTTTCCTTAGATGAACTGTCTACTAGATTAGGAGAAATCTTGGATCAAATGCAAAATGACATGCTAGAAAAAGCAAGAGCACATAGAGATTCTCATACTTATAGTGCAACCACATACGATGAGTTTAAGAAAACTGTGGAAGAAAAGCCAGGTTTCGTAAAAGCTATGTGGTGTGGTGAGGAGACTTGTGAACTTAAGATTAAAGAGGACACAGGAGCAACTTCCAGATGTATGCCATTTGAGCAGGAAAGAATCTCAGAGACCTGTGTCTGCTGTGGAAAACCAGCTAAATCCTTAGTTTACTGGGGAAGAGCCTACTAATATAAAAACACCACTTATCCGGGGTAGATAGGTGGTGTTTTGTTCCATATGGGCAAATTACAATTTATTTTTTAGTAATTTAATTTTAGGGAAAATGGTGATAAACAAGCTAGCTTCCAACACTAACATAATTATTTGCACCGGAAGTCTAGTTATCATCATAGCTGGCCAGGATATACCATTATATATGGCTAGGAAATATGATTTTAGCAGCAAGTTGCAGATTAGGGAATTGGTTAGGAATGTAACTACTATTCTAGTCCAAACTATTTTCTTTTGATATAAAAAGAGACCATAAATCATACCCGTAATTATGGCACAAAGAGTAAGCCCAGGGTTAAATCCATTCATTGGATTGAACATAAAGTTAATGAGATCAATAGCGGTAGCTGCATATACACTGACAGCAGGTCCGTAGAAGTAGGCTATAATGGCCAGTGGAAAATATGCAAAGCTGATACGAATGGTAAAGGTGGAAAAGGCCAAAAAGCCAAGGATAATAGACATGGACACTAAAATGGCTGTAACTGCAAGACACCTCATTTTTTTCAATTCAAAGGTAGATGTCTTAAAACTTAATAAAGCATTTTTCATAAAAAAGATACCTCCTTTGCAGATCGAGTGCTACAAGCATAGAGGTATGTATCTATGTGTAGCAGCGGGATGCGAATGTTGTACCGCAAGCCTAAGCTTTTCGTCCGATTAGCAACTCCCCGTCTAATCGGCACTTAACGCACAACCTTCTACTCTGCTTCATAATATTTTGTTTTTGTTTGTCAAAAAAAGTATAGCAGAAATGTGGGAGAATGCAAGAGTTAATTTCATAATAGTGGGAATACTCCTCAATAGGTCTTAAGTGAAATCAGGTTGTCAGAGTAGGAAAAACTAAGTATAATTACAGATAGAATAAAATTGATAAGAGCAATATAGAAAAGTGGGGTTGCAATGAGAATACAGATTCCTGAACAAGTGGAATATATTATAAATACATTAACAGAAGCAGGGTACGAAGCCTTTGCTGTAGGAGGATGTGTAAGAGATACTATCCTTAACAGAGAGCCAGGAGACTGGGATATTACGACTTCAGCTAAGCCGCAAGAGGTAAAGGGGTTATTTCGTAGAACCATAGATACTGGCATTGAGCATGGAACTGTTACAGTAATGCTACAAAAAACAGGATATGAGGTAACTACCTATCGAATAGATGGAGAATATGAGGACAAGCGTCATCCAAAGTCAGTAAACTTTACCAGTAATCTGCTTGAAGACTTAAAACGAAGGGATTTTACCATTAACGCTATGGCCTATAATCCTACAGTAGGATTAGTGGATGAGTTTGGTGGACTTAAGGATCTTGAGAAAAAGGTCATTCGGTGTGTTGGCAAGGCAGAGGACCGATTTGATGAGGATGCCTTAAGAATTCTTCGAGCTGTGAGATTTGCAGCCCAATTGGGATTTGCCATTGAAGAGGAGACCACAAGCGCAATTATGGCTAAGGCAGAGAATCTTTCCTCAATCAGTGCAGAACGGATACGTGTGGAGCTTGTGAAGCTTCTTACCTCCCCGCATCCAGATAAATTAATAACAGCCAGTGAACTTGGAATTACCAAGGTGATTCTACCTGAGTTTGACACAATGCTTAAGACTCCTCAGACCAATCCTCATCATATTTATAATGTGGGGGTTCATACACTGGAATCCATAAAAGCCATAAGAAGACTTGTGTTAGAGGAGAAAGCCTATCCAGAGGAACTACTGACCATGGATGATAGACTTTACACAGTTCTTTGCCTCACCATGCTGCTGCATGATGTAGGTAAGCCTGAGAGCAGGACCTTTGATGCTACTGGAAGAGATCATTTTCATGGACATCCGGCTATTAGTGCCAGACTAGCCAGAGCCATTCTCAAAAGGCTCAAATTTGACAATTATACCATTAACCTGGTAGTACGTCTTATTGCCACCCATGATGAAAGGATTACTCCGAAACCGGCTAAAGTCAGAAAGGCTGCCAATGTTTTTGGAACAGATATTATGGAACTTTTATTTCTGGTACAGAATGCTGATATCTCTGCCCAGAATCCCGTTACCTTTCCTGAGAAATATGAGCACCTTAAAAAAGTACAGGAGATTTATGAGGAGTGCTTAAGAAATGGTGACCCCATGAATCAGCGGGATTTGGCTATTAACGGGAAGGATTTGATTAATCAAGGCTTTTTACCAGGAGAAAACCTAGGCAATATACTAAACACGTTATTAGACGAGGTCATACTTCACCCAGAGCGTAATAATAAAGAAGAACTTCTTCGCTTGGCAGGAAACTATAGGTAAAGCTACTTATTTTAGGTATGAAAACTTAAGCCCCTTCATAATATTAATCAAGGCACTGAGTCCTAAGATGATTAATTGATTGGAGGCTATACTGTGGACGACAAATATAGCGAGGTTTTTAGACAATATGATTTAAAAGTCTATAATATGTACCGTGCAAGAGGTGCATTTCTTTTGGAAACCAATCAAGGATTGAAGATATTAAAGAATTTTGAGGACTCCGAAAATCATCTTGTTTTTGAAAATAGAGTGAAGGAAATGCTGATAAATAAGGGTTTTGTTAACATAGATTTGACCCTCGCTAATAACGAGGGAGGTTATGTTACAACTGACAGTGTAGGAGCTAAGTATATTCTTAAGAATTGGTTTGAGGGAGAAGAATGTAATCTTAAGGAGTTAAAGGATATTATTACTGCTTCTAAGAACCTGGCCCGGGTTCATAATGCCTTGACAGGAGTAAATGGGGAGAGTGCGGAGACAAACGTTTGTCAGCCCCCTCTTACAGAACTCTTCGACAAACACAATAAAGAGTTAAAGCGTGTCAAGACCTATATCTGGAATAAAAAGCAGAGGAATGACTTTGAACTTAATTTTCTTCTTACCTTTGATTTCTTCTATGAAGACGCAAAAAAAGCCTTTACTCTTCTGGAGAACTATAATTATGACAGTTTTTACCGAAAGAGCATAGAAAATGGATTGGGATGCCATGGGAACTATACCTATCACAATATTCTTATTACAAAGGAAGCCGTGGCCATCACCAATTTTGAAAAATGTTGCTGTGGCGTTCAGATTATGGATTTATATCAGTTGCTACGTAAATGTATGGAAAAAAATAACTGGGATAAGAATTATGGTTATGCCATTTTGAATGGATATGAAGCAGTACGAAATATTTCTAAGGAAGAGTATCATATTCTTTATCTAATGCTCCTTTACCCAGAAAAGTTTTGGAAAGTGACTAATTACTATATAAATAACAAAAAATCTTGGATTTCCATGAGAAATATTCAGAAGCTGACAATATTGCAGCAGCAGGCGTCGTTTAAAGAAGAGTTTATTGAAAGCATATTTCAATAGGTTGATAAAGTAAAATTAGGCATCCTTCCTCCAACTGGAGGAAGGATGCCTTTATGGCGAAACACTCTTTATTTCTTAACTATTTGACTTATATATTACTCGGATTGTGCGTCATTCTTTTCTTTACTAAGGATGCAGTAATCGGAGGGAGTCATAATAGTTACAATGTCACCGGTATGGTTAATGTTAAGAAAATCTATTTGGTAGTGTCTATTAGGCAGAACATTAAACATAAAGCTTTCCCAATTATCTGCTGTACTATAACTTGTGAACTTCTTAAACTTTCCCATGATGTTTTGTGAACAGAATATAGTATACGTATTATCCTTTTCTACATATAATGCAATCTTACCGATTTCTTTTAATGTATTCTCCTTTTGATAAAACTCCATAGGAGTTTTACTCCATGTTTTACCTGCATCCACTGATTTTTGTAGATTTAAATTTTTGTCTACAAAATAAAGTACCTTAGGAGATAGCATATAGATAGAAAGAATATCAGATGGAACTTTCACTTCTACCCACTTTTTAGCTCCATCGCTGGTGATTGCCATTCGTTTCTGAGAAGCAATGATACCATTCGTTTCATCGCAGAAGCTCATAAGACAGCATTGATTTGGTTCAGAATCTCCAAATCTGGCCACTTGAGAAAACGTGACTCCCCTGTTTGTACTTTTTAAAACTTGTCCTTGATTGCCACAGATATAGTACATTGTTTGTGAGCCATAGGCCACACCATAGAAATTAACTATACTACATGTCTTTACATAACGGCCAAAAGTAGGGCAGACCGTTCCGTTCTCTCCAACTGCTAAACCATTATCTTCGTCATAGTAAGTAGCGTTATACATCTTTACGTCTCCTCCACAACTACCAATGTCTTGCCAAGTGGAACCTTTGCCACCAAAATTATTCTCCTTTGCTGTTGGTATAGCTGTAGCTGATGCCTCTACTTTATCCCATCCTGTTGGTTTAGGTAGTGGCGCATTACCTCCGCATCCGATTATTACAGTTGTAATTAATATACACACAAGTACAATAACGAATTGTCTTTTCATAATTACCTCCGTCTTAATTGCAAATGGTTTTTAGTATAATTAAAGTTTTATAACCATAATATACAATAATTTCTAGCAGAAACATGTAAAAGTGTAAATATTACCGTTATTAGGATTAGATATATGTGTTTGTATACTTTATGGTGTAACAAGATCAGTAATGAGAAGCATTTTCTGTGAAGTAGGAGCTTCCTGAATTAAGATTGCTGCTATTTCATTATACCAATGACGGACCAATTGGTGCCTTTGTGAATAGAGGCAAGATCTCCAGCACGATTAATACTGATAAAATCACATTTCAATATTTCTGGTAAAATATTAACTATATAGTTTTCCCAGTTGTCTGTGGTACTATAACTTGTGACTTTTTTAGTTTTTCCGCCTAGGTTTTTCCCCGTCCACTGTTTTTTGCAGATTTAAAGATTTATCCACATAATAAAACACATTAGGAGATAGCATATAGATAGAAAGAATCTCAGACGGAACAGTCACTTTTGTCCACTTTTAGCTCCATCATTAGTGACTGCAATTTGTTTTTGAGAGGCAATAATACCATTATTTTCATCACAGAAACTCAAAAGCTGGCATTGATATGGCTCAGCATCTCCAAACTTAGCTGCCTGAGAGAACGTGTGTCCCTTATTGATACTTTTTAATACCTGTCCTTCATCACCGCAAACATAGATTACCGATTCAGAGGCATATGCTATGCCATAGAGATTTCCTGTAGCATTCGACGGTTTATTTACCGTATCATTGGTACTAAGACTGATGTCGCCTTTTGATCCAACTACTACAGTTGCAATAAATGTGCAAACAAGCACAAAAATAAACTTTTTCCTCATACTTACCTCTTTAAAATTATTTTGATTAATATAATGAAAGCTATCTAGTATGATTATACAGGATATGCGAATGACTGATTGTAAATAAGATGTAAAAAATTCCTTGTGTAGATATATTAGGTAATGAAAAAGAGTATCAGCTCCCTAAGTGACCACATTTGTATGTTTGCTAGTATCTAAGTTGTACTTTTGTTTCGTGGTGTAATGTTGTATAATGTGGATCTTACATAAGAATCTATAAAACGTCATAAGAAGGGGTTACAGTAGTAACATGGAAAAAAGAAATCAAGAAGATAATTCAGCAATATTAAAATATGTAATTGGGTTTTGCATAGCCTGTCTGGTTGTGTTACTTATCCTACTTGTTACCGG